>DAIPML010000326.1:0-3694 GCA_036768735.1 Clostridiales bacterium
TCGAAAAAGATGGGGCCGTTCGCATACTATATTTCACTACACTACAGGTACCTGTTTTTTTATGAATCAGGTGCAGTTCTCCTGGCGGATTCTTTACAACATACCAATTATTTGAGTTTAAGCGGCTTTGGCATATTATTTCCCTCTGCCGACGAGTAGGTTTCTTTTTATTACTCAAATTAAAATCA
The DNA here is from genome assembly GCA_036768735.1 of Clostridiales bacterium. Classification (GTDB taxonomy): domain Bacteria; phylum Bacillota; class Clostridia; order DSM-8532; family DSM-8532; genus JAAYGP01. The sequence goes on from DAIPML010000326.1 coordinate 189, forward strand.
CCTTCTTCCTTAAAAAGTACTTATAAATAAAAAACCGCCAGACCAGCCGGCAGTGTAAACAGGCATCTCCAACTCTTTGGTGTATTCTGACTATGAAAACAATGAAAATAATAATAAGTATACATATATTGCGAACGCTGTTAACGCAAAAACTGTGAATACACCGGGATTATTCCAAGCGAATGCACCAAAACCAGGTATTATCATAGGTGTTATTAACCCCACGCCAATGCTTCTCATCAATAAGTTGGATTTATTTGCTCTTCCATAGCTTAAGCCCAAAGAAGCTATAAACACAAAAGCTGTGAATGCTGCAGACACTATCAAGTAGGTTTTGATTATATTTTGGGTTACTGCCTGTATCCCCTCTTTTGCTGCATTGTAATAAAAAGCAGTTACTACTTCAGGCCAGATATCTATACTTCCTTTTACCATCATTATCAAAAATAACAGTAAGAATACTTTAAACATCTTTGGTCTGATTTTATCGTCATTTTCCATCAATATGTTAAAGCCTTTTTTAAAACATTGTATAAAGCGGGTCTTTAACTCTGTCCGCGAAATTTCTTTATTACTGCCCATCCCGAACCTCCTATTTTAGTGGAAATGAAAAGATCCTGCTTCCCAATTACATCTTTTTTCATTGGCAAAATTACAAAAGACAACAGACACCCCTATATAAGCCATTTTAAGCGCATGAACATTTATATAATCCAATTGATAGTGTTGCTTTGACCTCATCAAGCGGTCACTAAATTATTAAGCATATCATAGTCAATGCGATACCATTTGGTATTGTTATAACTAGCTGATACAAGCAAGCTCATGTCTTCCAGTTTAGAGAATATCCGTTTTATGGTGCTGTCACTCCAAAACGGAAATTGTTCTTGCCAATCAGCATAAGTGTTATAGATCCAGATAAAACCGTCCTTGAAATTGCGCCCCTCTTTTTTGTTTTTTTCCAGCCAGTAATGCACTTGCTGCAAAACAATGCATTCATTGAGCCCTAGAATATTTGCCAGCTCCACATTAACCACTAACTGTAACGGAACCTTGTTAAATAAAATATCCATTGATGACATTGTATCCATCCCGCCTTTCTGGTCTTTGTTATAAAAAAACCGGCGATAATGCCGGGATATTGTATAGGAATTTATGCTATTTTTCTGTACTGAGTTCTACTTATTAAGAAGTTCCTTATTGCTTACCCTGCAAAAAGCAGGAGGAACAGAACACTTTTTTTTATAAAAGGTTTACATTTCTTAGGATTTATAATTCTCCCACAACCATCACATCTTAGAGTATTATCCTTATCAAGCAACTCAAACTCTTCATTAATAATAAGGCTACCATCACAATTTTGACCTACGTAAAACTCTCTACCTTCTTTGTCTAGGGCAAAATACTCATCTGTTGGGACATACAGATGGGCAGAATATACGCCTCCCTCTTCAACCTTCGCTAAAACCTTTGTATGGTCATATACAGTAAAACTTTCAAGAGCCCTAACTATTATCGCTTCATTACCCATTACGTTACGCTCCTCTCTGATACGCTTAATCCTTGTGATGCGTCATTCCACCTTTGCACGATTATATATTTTTGAGAGTTCTATAATCCGTCGCCCATTTACATTCTGGCCGTGACGTGTTCTCCACTCCCGTCGCGTTAACTCCTCCAGCAGTCTTTTGTTGCCTTTAACCGGGACATCAAGATACACCTCTGGATCATTGCCTCGAAAACCCATTCTTCCAATGCAAACAGTTACGGGCAGGTCTGCTAACTCTTTCACTGCCAGTTGTCGCGCTTTTTCCCATGTAATCTGATCGAATTCCCCTAAGTCCATCATTTCACCATCCTTTGCACTTAAGCATCTATAACAGACTGTTCATCAAGCTATTGCGGCTAACAGGTTATCAAAGTCGATAATCCTATGATCTTTTAAGGCTAAGAATCCTCTTGGGCATTGTTTTATTATGTTTGTTTGGTCTATATCAAAGTAATAAAAACTTATTTTATAGGAACCATTGCTATTTACTAGTGCTCTAGCATATCCCAATTTTCTTGTTGTGGGATTCCATCCCATATCCTCAGTGGTGATACCCTTGGCCTTTAAATTCCCTAAAAATTCATCTGTATTTATGATTAAATCATTCATAACAACATCTCCTTTGCCAACAGAATGTGCATTAATCTTCTTCCTATTTATCTGACTACAAACAGAAGTCTATTAATTCCCTTGCTTTTTGAATGCTCTCAACTAATTTGCTCCTCATTGTTCCTAGCTCGCTATACGCTATAACCTATTACCCAATGGCATTGAATTCCATTACAGCCTCGTCCCATTGAAACAGTATTGAGCTGGTCATTTTGTCTGTGCAACCTCGAAAATAATTCCCAACCGGAATCAGCAATTAAGCTACTTTATAAATACTACAGAATACTTTAGCTAGAAATATTTTGATTAATATTGTCATTGCCACTGTTGTTTCCGCAAGCATTTGCGGCATTTTCTTCGCTGTTTGCGGAAGTACTTGGCTCTTCCTGCGGAATGTCTTTTTCATCAGAAGTATTTTGTTCTCCAGGAAAAACGATATCTATCTTTTGGGAGGTATCCTGTTCTTCAGGAAGAATTTCTTCTTCGGAAATTTGCTCCTCTTGCCCTTCCTGGGTGGTCACTTCTGCTGGGATTTCAAGCCCAGTAATAGTTGATGACTCAGGCTTAGTAAACTTAAAAATCACATTAAAATCGGCTCCGGGTGATCCGGTTATTGTTATATATACATTATTCGGAAGAAAATCTATTGCATATGTAACTATTCCGTTCTCAATACGGCCAACTAGATTATAATCCGAAAAAATTTCTATAAGAATATGTTCTCCGCCTTGAATTACAGGAGATAATTGATTTAGGTGGGGGCTAAGCTCTATTTCTATTTGAGTTTCAGGAGTTATTATTAAATTTGTTTCTTTATAAAATTCTGCCCTGGGTAATTCCTGTATTACAGGAACTTCTTCAGGCTTGTTATTAATCTCTTCCGGAATTGGCTCTGTTGGAGGAGTATCCATTCCAGGTTCTTTTTTAGTATCGTCTATTTTTTCCCCGGTATCTTCTTCAGTGCCATCTATAGGGTTTTCGTCAATGGCTTCTTCAGTATCTTTTTCACCGTTTTTAATATTTTCCTTGGTGTGAGCATTGGCTTGATCATCTTTTTTATCTGAATTGGGTTCATGGCTTGGTTCTGGTTCAGATTCATTTGAAGGTTCTCTTTGCGCTGAATTATCAAGGTCTGGCAACTCCGACTGAATTGCAACTTCATTCACAATTGCCTCGCCGTCTATTTGATTAGTGTCAAGGGCTGCGTCTGCAGCAGGGATCGTATATAACATAAAACATAATAATAATAACAAACAGTGTTTATTCAAAAGTTTTCTCCCCCTTTGGAATTAGTTTGTAGAGTGAAAGGCTGGGGCTACCAGCCTCTCCTCATCAAACCGTACGTGAG
>DAIPML010000327.1:0-1980 GCA_036768735.1 Clostridiales bacterium
GATATAAGCCAAAGCCTTATCGACCACTTTGGTGTGCAATGGGGTAGAGTTCAATACTTTCATATGCTTTGGTGCAAGTGTAGGCTAAATTTGGTATAATGCAATTATAGGTGGTGAAAACTATGCATAAAACACATTATACCGGAGAAGCTCAAATTAAAACTGACTTAAAAACTCATTTTAAATTCTCTGTTGCTGATACTATTGGCGTGAGCGAAGATTCGAGAAAGCTTCACTGGCATAATGAGCTGGAAATCTGTCATGTTAAGCAAGGCACCGGAAAGTATCTTATTAATGGGAATGAGTATTCTTTTAAACCGGGGGATGTTTTTATCATTAACAATGACGAGATACATCTTGCATTTGATGACGAAAATCTTATTATGCGGGTCATTCTTTTTGGTTCTTCAATTCTTTGGGCGGGTGGTCCGAATTTATTAGATTATGAGTACCTGGCACCTTTTGTTGAAACCGGCATCAGGTTTAATAAAAAGCTTTCACATACCCATCCCCATATAGACAAAGTAATAGATGTGTTGGACGAAATTCAAAATGAGTACGATGCAAAACAACCTAAATATGAGCTAATGTTAAAAACTCTGCTAATGAAGCTTATGACTGTTATCATCCGGTATTTTGGTAATGATTTCAATTCAAATCTTAACGAAAAAATCAAATTGCATGATGCCCAAAAGCTTAAAGATATTGCTGAGTATTTGGAGGTAAATTATGTAAATCAGATTCGTCTTAATGATCTGGCACAAACATTTAAAATGAGTATCTCCACGCTTTGCCGCCTGTTTCAGCGCTTTTCGGGGATCTCTCCTTTAGAGTATATCATTTGCTTAAGGGTAAATGCCGCAAAGGATATGCTAATCTCTACAAATAAAAAAATACTTGATATAGCCGCTGATTGCGGATTCACTTCCATTTCAAGCTTCAATAAATCTTTTAAACATCATACTGGGATTTCACCAAGAGAATATAGGAATAGATAGAATTTGCGCATGTTTTACAGGATATGAGCAGAAATATGTAATCCGTTCAGTTAATATAAAAAAGGGAGCTGGATAACTCAACTTTGATTTTACTACGCTAATTTGAGAATCGTCATATTTTATGCAAAGATTCCTTACAGCGTTTAATGGGGTCTCATAAGAGTGCGTTCGGAAAGTCGATTTTACGAAAAAATTCGTGCATAAAAGTGCTTTTGCAAACGAGAGTATGCGGTTTTCAAGCCTTAGAAGTTTGTGCTTTTGAATAAAAATACTTTTCCGAACAATTCCTGAAGAAAAAGTGGTGAATCCAACTTTTTATCAAATACTCATTAAGTTGGGCTAAACCTACCCGCTAAAGAGGATTTTGTTAAAATGCTTGCGGCGTAAAGCATAATTATGCAAGCAAAAATGCGTGTTTCACACAAAACACGAAAGCAATCATTGAATAAATATAAGGACGGAGGCAGACTATGAAAGGATTAAAGATTGCTGTAATTGGTGCCGGAAGTACATATACTCCTGAACTTGTAAATGGTTTTATAGTAAGAAAAAACGAACTTCCCGTAGATAGCTTTTATATGATGGATATCGACGCCGAAAAGCTTGAGGTCGTAGGCAACATGGCAAAAAGAATGCTTAATGCCAATTCCATGAACTGTAAACTAGTAAAAACACAAAACCTGAAGTCTGCGTTGGAAAACGCCGACTTCGTCATTGCTCAAATCAGAGTCGGTAAGCTTGATGCCAGAATTAAAGATGAGAAAATACCTCTTAAATATGGCTTGATTGGGCAGGAAACCACCGGTATTGGCGGATTTATGAAAGGTATGAGAACCATACCGGCGCTTATGGAAATTGCTCATATGATGGAAGAATGCTGCCCAAACGCATGGCTGATTAATTTCTCTAATCCTTCCGGGATGCTCGCAGAAGCCATCTTAAATCACACTAGGATCAAGATGTTGGGTTTATGTAATGTCCC
>DAIPML010000327.1:2080-3692 GCA_036768735.1 Clostridiales bacterium
GAGGTCTGTAAGGAAATCGAGAAGGAGCTTTTACAGATGTACATGGATCCCTCACTCGTTGAGAAGCCGCCTGAATTAGACAAAAGGGGTGGAGCTATGTATTCCGAAGCTGCTGTATCTTTAATAAGTGCTATTTATAATGATAAAAAAGAAATTCATGTTGTTAATACAAAAAACGACGGTGTGTTGGATTTTATGAATCCGGACGATGTTATAGAAATCAGCTGTATGATCAGCCAAAACGGAGCTACGCCAATTCCACCGAAAGGCCCTGTTAACGAGCATATCAAGGGTATGATGAGAATGGTAAAGGCTTATGAAAAGCATGCGGTTAAAGCCGGATTATACGGAGATTATGAGGAAGCTGTGAAAGCATTGCTAATACATCCCCTGACAGGTGACTACATCCAATTAAAAGGAGCGCTGGATGAGCTTATGGGGGCGCACCGGGAGCACCTTCCGCAGTTTTACAAGAAGTATGTATGATGAAAGGTGGTCATGAAATGCAGTATGTTCTCGGTGTTGACGGAGGAAATACCAAGACCCATTATGCTCTTTTTGATATAGGGGGAAATGCAGTTGCTTTTGCAGAAGCAGGCACAGCAAGCCATGAACAGCTACCCGGAGGTTACGACGCTATGGCAGAAGAGCTTAAGAAGCAGATTGATTATTTGCTTATAAAGAGTGGGCTGAGTATGAAAGATATCGGTTATTCAGTTCTGGGACTAGCCGGTGCTGATGTTAAAATGCAATATGAAGAGATCCGAAAAAGGATTTACAATATTGGTTTTGTAGGTTTTGGAGTTTATAATGATGCGTTTCTTGGAATTAAAGCCGGAACAGAAAAAGGGTGCGGTATTAGCAGCATTAACGGTACAGGAACAAGCTGCGTGGGGATAGACAGACACGGAAATTGGATCCAGATAGGTGGCTGTGGATATATCACAGGAGATTATGCTGGAGGTGGATATGTTGAAACTGCTGTTATCAGAGCGGTTTATAATTCTATTTTCAGATGCGGTGAAAAAACAATTATGAAGGAAATGCTATTTGGAATCTTAGGTATTACCAGAGACGAATCGCTTTTAGATGCAGTATATGAAAAAATATATACAGGAGAAATCAAAAATGATCTAATATGCAAAATAGCATTTGAGGCAGCAAATAGGGGTGATATGCTCGCTGCAGAAATTCTATGCCAGATGGGTACGGAAACGGCTCGTTCTGTTGTTGGTGCATACCGGTATCTTGATTTTAGCAATGAAGAGTCTATTGATGTTGTAATGGCCGGCTCGGTCTATACCAAAGGAGAGAATCCTATATTACTGGAAACATTCAAAGAAAAAGTATCCGCTGATATCGGGTGCAAAGTCAATTTCCATCTGCTTCAGGAGCCACCGGTTTCAGGAGCAGTAATATGGGCGCTCGAGGAAATGGTGGGTCAGGTGGATAATAAAACCAGGCATAAAATAAAAGAGGAGCTGACGAAGATGCTTTAATTGAGAACCAACAATATATAAAAGCGACTTTAAGCAGAGCTGCGAAAATGGGAGAAAGGACTCAGAAGGTTGTGTAACTTTTCGAGTACATACCCGAATAGCGCTAAAATAAA
>DAIPML010000328.1:0-3689 GCA_036768735.1 Clostridiales bacterium
AGGGAATGATATAATTTTGGGAAGGGTTATTGTTGTGAACTATAAATATGTTGAAGTAGGTATCAACATTCAACATATATAGGTATGAGTTAGCCATGGATAGATGCACGATGCGCAACACTTAGTTGTTGTAAATCAAAAAATGTATACTGTGATCATTTAATTAAGCAACATTTTGTGAATAAAAGGTTTCAAATGTGTGATAAATGTGTAATGTAAACTAAAAAAGAGAACGAATATCGTATAAATAGTAATTAATGCAAAATTTTTTATTGTGTTGACTGCGGATTACACAAATTATGTTAAAATGAAATTTTCAGGAGGATATTAATGGGAAAGCCTTATAACAACAATGCAGTAATTGGAAATGGGAGTATGCTTGGCTGTATAACCGAAAGTGGGGAGCTTATACGTCTGTATTGGCCCGAAATTGATTTTCCGCAGCATCTTGAAAAAATGCTGACAGGTTTTTTTGACACAAACAACCCCAACAGCACAATATGGTTTAGTGAGGGCGAACACGAGGTTAGCCAAAACTATATCGATTCTACAAATATCTTGGTAACAAAGGCTGTGTTAAAAAGGCTGTCCCTTGAGGTAACGCAAACCGATTTTTGTCTTCCTGACTCACACGCAATGATCCGCCATTACAACATTAAAAATATGAACAACGTTGATTTTAGCCTTGGCATTGGTCTTGCATCCCATGTAATTTCGCACACACAAGACCTTGGAAACACACTGTTTGATTTCAGTATGGATGCACTTGTGCATTACCGCCACAGTGGATGCTGGGCTATAGGTTCCAGCCGTGAGGTAAAGGAATTTCAGATAGCAAATAATCCCTTTGGAGCAGTCTGGGAAGGCAAGCTGAACGGTATTGACAGCATAGGAATGTCTCCGGACGGAGCTTTGCTTTGGGATATGGGAATGCTTCCCCCGGGAGGAGAATGCGCATTAACTATTTATTTGTGCTTTTCAAAGAACATCAATGATTTGAAGGTGTTAACCACCGAGGTGAAAAAACACAGTATTAATGAGCATATAAGCTGTGTGAAAAATAATTGGCAGAATTATTTAAGCGGTTGTTTTCAAATAAAAAGCGGAAATGAAAAGGCGGATAAAATATATGAGAGATCTTTGCTTTTATTTGCTTTGATGTCCGACAAAAACACAGGGGGGCTTTTGGCTTCTCCGGAAATAGACGAGGATTTTACCCGGTGCGGCAGATATGCATATTGCTGGGGAAGGGATGCTGCCTTTATAACAGGTGCTCTTGACGAAGCAGGTCTTTTTAAGGATACGGACGAATTTTATGATTGGGCAGTTCGCACTCAGGATTCTGAAGGGTTTTGGCATCAGCGTTACCATATGAACGGAAGCCTTGCTCCATCATGGGGGATACAGATTGATGAAACCGGCTCAATTTTGTATGGTATGCTAACGCATTTTTTGCGTGTGAAGGATTTGGAGTTTCTGAAAAAAGTCTGGCCTTGTGTTGAAAAAGCAGTTGCTTTTTTAGAAAAATTCATCGATAAAGACACCGGTCTTCCGCTTCCAAGCTTTGATTTATGGGAAGAAAGAATGGGCGAACACACATACTCCACAGCAGCAGTTATTGCCGGTATTAACGCAGCGGTAAAAATGGGTGAATATTTAGGCATATCAAACGCAAATACGGAGCGTTGGAAACTGGTTGCAAGAAATATGCAGGATGCAATGGAAAAGCATCTTGTTGACAAGGACAGGGGAGTTTTTCTAAGAAGCGTCAGAACAAAACTAAACCCATGGGGCCAGGAACCTTCACATGAAACCGTTACGATACAGGTTAATAGCAAGGGTTTCTTCCGGGAGGTATCGTCTTTTGACCGAAGAATGGACATCAGCCTTTTAGGTCCAGTTGTACCCTTTTCGATCCTCCAACCGGAGCATGAGGTAGTGCGTGAGACAGCAAAAGAAATCGAAAAGTCGCTTTTTTGTGAAGGAACAGGTGGTATATTCAGATATGAGGATGATACATATGCCGGGGGTAACCCATGGATTATTTCGTCCTTATGGATGGCGCTGTATTACTTAAGAGGGAAAAACACAAATAAAGCAAAGGAGTATTTCCACTGGGCGTTGAAATGCTCGACACATTTAGATTTGTTGCCGGAGCAGGTGGATAAACATGACGGAAAGCCTTGCTGGGTTGTTCCTCTAACCTGGTCCCATGCCATGTATGTTCTTGTATTAAAGGGGTTAATGAAAAACGGTGGAATATAGAAAAAGAAAACTGTATGTACAATATGAGATAATATTATCAAAGGGTCAATGAAAAACGGCGGAATACAGAAAAAGAAAACGAGAGGTGGTCATGTATTGTCTAAAGTTAAAACAAAATTTGTATGCTCGGAATGTGGATATGAAACAAGTAAATGGATGGGGAAGTGTCCGGCTTGTATGCAGTGGAATACTATGGTTGAGGAGAGGGAAGTAAAAGGGAAAGATAATAAAGCTATATCCCCTGCGTCAAAAGCAATACCGATCACTGATGTTTCAAAAGAACATGAAGACAGGGTTAAAACTGGTCTTAAAGAGCTCGACAGAGTGCTTGGGGGCGGAATTGTAGACGGTTCTCTCGTGCTTGTAGGCGGGGATCCTGGAATAGGCAAATCCACTCTGCTGCTGCAGATTTGCGGTGCATTGTCTCCCACACAAAGGGTTCTTTATGTTTCTGGTGAGGAATCAATAAAACAAATAAAATTAAGAGCCGAAAGGCTTTCTGTAAATAATGAAAACATCCTTATGGCATCGGAGACTAATTTTGAGAATGTTGAATTACTAATAAATGAAAACAAGCCACAGGTTGTTATACTTGACTCAATCCAGACAGTCTATAGTCAGGAGCTTACATCGGCTCCCGGAAGCGTCAGTCAGGTTCGCGAGGTAACCGGTCACTTAATGCGCATTGCAAAGGGCGGGGGTATAACGGTTTTTGTTGCAGGTCACGTGACAAAAGACGGAGCTATTGCCGGCCCCAGGGTTTTGGAGCATATGGTGGATACTGTTTTATACTTTGAGGGTGAAAGACATCAGAACTATAGAATTTTGCGGGCTGTTAAAAACCGCTTTGGCTCCACAAACGAAATCGGTCTGTTTGATATGAGACAGGAGGGTCTGGTTGAAGTGAGTAATCCGTCAGGGGTTTTGCTGGACGGTAGAGCAAAGGACCAATCCGGCTCGGTGGTTGTGGCAAGCCTTGAAGGAACCAGACCGATGCTTTTGGAGATACAGGCTCTGGTTACACCAACCAGCTTTGGTATGCCGCGAAGAATGGCTACAGGCATTGATTATAACCGGCTTACAATGCTTATGGCTGTTCTGGAAAAGAAAGTTGGCATGCAGCTGCATAATTTTGATGCATACGTTAATGTTGTTGGAGGAATTAAGCTGGACGAGCCCGCCTGTGATTTAGGTGTTATCGCTAGTGTGGCGGGAAGCTTTCGAAATAAGCCCATATCTCCTTACATAGCTGTTATCGGTGAAGTTGGCCTGACCGGCGAAGTGCGCGCGGTCAGCCAGGTTGAAAAAAGAGTTATGGAAGCAAAACGCATGGGTTTTACAAAATGCATATTACCCCTTGGAAACCGGAGCAAAAATTTGGAATCCGGTATTGTTGATGGAATAGAATTATTATATGCAGATAC
>DAIPML010000019.1:0-25032 GCA_036768735.1 Clostridiales bacterium
TAGAACGGTATATTTTCATCGGTGTATTTTAATATCGGGTATATTGTATCCATTTCAACCTCTTACGACATCAATATTTTTATATCCATGCGAATTTATTTCGATTGCATCTATATATTTAGTATTATAAAATATCAATATAATTATATCACTACATAGCAAGGCTGCAAACAACATGGAGGTATTGATCATGATTTCTGATTACGGTAGTTATTCAAAGGATTTTACAAGGCTAACATCTGAAAATACGGAAAAGGCTTCCTGTATTCCTATACCCTATGATTCTATCGAGGCAGCCATTTTGGGTGAGCGAAGTTCTTCCCCTTTTTTCCGGCTTTTAAACGGTCTGTGGGACTTTAAATACGCTGCAAATCTGTCAGAGGTTCCTGATAATTTCTACGGTGTCGATTTTAGAACAGACAACTGGGGCAAAATCCCTATCCCATCAAATTGGCAAATGCATGGGTATGATGTTCCCAATTATACAAACATTGAATACCCCTATCCCTTAGATCCACCTCATGTTCCAGATGATAACCCCATCGGCCTTTATAGATTTGATTTCAATATGCCGGATGAGTGGTCCGGAAGGCAGATTATTATTTGCTTTGGGGGTGTTAATTCATCATTCACGCTGTGGGTGAACGGTGTACGAATCGGCTATGGCCAGTGCAGCCATATGCCCACCGAGTTTGACATAACAGCCTTTGTCCAGCCCGGAAAAAACATGCTTTCTGCCATGGTATATAAATGGTGTGCGACAAGCTATCTTGAAGACCAGGACTTCTGGAGGCTCAGCGGTATTTTCAGGGAGGTTTATATCTACTCGGTTCCGCAGCTTCACATAAGAGATGTCTTTGTGAAAACCTCCTTTGATAAGAAATATGAAAATGCAGTAATTAATATCAACACTTTAGTAAAAAACTACTACGGAGCTCTCCCGGGTAAGTATAAAGTATCTCTTACTCTACTTGATCAGAACAATTGTAATATTTTTGTAAAAGAGCATGCTGTATTTGCAGCTCCTGAGCCCGGAAAATCAATAACCCTAAGCAGTGAGCATATTGTTATAAACCCGGAAAAATGGACAGCTGAAACGCCATATCTTTACTCAATCCTACTTGTCCTTAAAGATGAAATGGGGAACATTATCGACATCATAAAAGTAAGAACAGGATTTCGACAGGTTGAAATAAAAGATTCACAGCTTTTTGTAAACGGAGTATCCATCAAAATAAAAGGCGTAAACCGACACGACACAGACTGTGACCTAGGGCATGCAGTATCAAGAGAAATGATGCTCAAGGATATATTGATGATGAAACAGCACAACATAAATACCGTCAGAGCGTCTCACTATCCTAATGATCCATATTGGCTGGATCTCTGCGATGAATATGGTTTATATGTTATTGACGAGGCTGATCTTGAGACTCACGGTTTTGGCTACAAAGACCCCGAATATGACCTTTCGGATAAACCCGAATGGAAGGACTCTTTTGTAGATAGAGCCGAGAGAATGGTTGAGAGAGACAAAAACCATCCGTCAATAATAATATGGTCACTTGGGAATGAAGCACGCTACGGAAGCAACCACGACCAAATGGCAGAGTGGATACGGTCAAGGGATAACACAAGACCGATACATTATGAGAGAGCCTTTGATGCAAAGGTTGTAGACATAGTAAGCGTTATGTATCCTAATATCGACTATCTTGAGAAAGAAGGAAAGAGAACCGACGATCCCAGACCGTTTTTTATGTGTGAATATGCCCACGCAATGGGAAACGGTCCCGGTAACCTTAAAGAATACTGGGAAGCTATATATAAATATCCAAGACTTATAGGTGGCTGTGTCTGGGAATGGCTCGACCATGGAATCAGACGCTTTACAGATGACGGAGAGCAATGGTTTGCTTACGGAGGCGATTTTAACGATTATCCGAACAGCGGTAACTTTTGCATAGACGGTTTGAATTATCCGGATAGAACACCACATTCGGGACTGATAGAGTATAAGAAGGTGCTGGAACCTGTCAGGGTGGAAGCGGTAGACCTTTTAAAAGGTATGATAAAGCTGGAAAACAGGTATGATTTTATAACTCTTGAGCATCTGGAATGTGCTTGGAGCCTGATGGCTGACGACAAGCTTATCAGCCAGGGAATTCTGTCCTGCCTTGATATAGAGCCTAAATCGGTAAGAGTATTTAAGATCCCATATGTTCTGCCCGAATATGCCGCTAATGGAACAGAGTATTGGCTGAAAGTGGATTTTACGCTTAGCAGAAGCTTTAATTGGGCGGATAAGGGGTATCCCGTCACATCTTCACAGTTTAAAATACCGCTTGACACTAAGCCTATATCCTTAATCCCTCTGTCAAAAGTGCCAAAGCTATGTTGTAAAATAGATAGCAAAAAAATATATATTGATGGAAACAGCTTCAGTATGGTTTTTGACAAGTTTCGAGGTACTATTGAGCAATATAAATACAACGGAATTAATTTAATTTCCAGGGGATTGACGGAAAACTTCAGACGCGCTGCAACAGACAATGATAAACCGATACAGGCGCAGCTCTGGGAAAAGGAACGGCTGGACAGATTGATGCGTAGAATTACCAGCTTTGGTGTAGCAAAAAAGCTGGATAATGCAGTACAGATAATGGTAAGTGCGTCTATAGCACCGATCAGCATGAAACCGCTTTTTGAAAGCCTAGTGACTTATACAGTTTATGGCACCGGAGAAATAGCCGTAAAGGTATGGATAAAACCAAAAAGAACAATTGCCACACTTCCCAGAATTGGAATGGTGCTTGGGATGCCATTTGAGTTTGAGCATTTTTCATGGTATGGCAGGGGTCCTCACGAGAATTATCCTGATAAAAAGGAAAGTGCACTAATCGGTGTTTATAAAGGAAGTGTTGATGAACAATTTGAGAATTATGTTTTCCCTCAGGAAAACGGTAATAAATGCGAAGTCAGGTGGGCTTCTCTAACCAACACTAACGATATGGGACTACTCTTTGTCGGACTGCCCGAATTTAATATAAGCGTCAGTCATTATAAGGTCGAAAATCTCGCTAAGGCAAGGCACACTTATGAGCTCGTAAAATGTAATGAAACAATAATTAATATAGATTATGCATTGTCAGGATTGGGAAGCGCAAGCTGCGGGCCGGATGTCCTTGATAAATATAAACTAAAGCCTGATGAGATTGAGTTCAGCTTTATCATAAAGCCCTTTTCAAGAAACTCAGGAACAGAAATGTATATGAGTAAACAAAGAATTGAGGACGTATGAAAAGTGAATGGTAGTGCAACATCGAAATAGTGCTACATAAAAACAGTGCTACAGCAATAAAATAGTACTGCAACAAAACGAATTATAAATTTATTAATTAATGATTATAACTTTTGGCCAGTAATACTTTGTCAATCGAACATGGGGTTGATGTAATGCAACGAACTGTATTGTTAAAAGCTATATGAAACGCCCTAAATTCACGTGATTTAATTTTCTTATGCTACCTATAATTCAACACTCTTTGCAATGATAGTACAAGTTTCAAAGACGTTGTATATATATCACCACAAAAGATAAAGAATAATGAACTAACGGCATAATCATTTATTAATTTTTAATACTACTGATTTGTAGACGCTATTGATTTGTAAACGCGGATGCCGCCTTTTTTTACAACATCCTCCGCATTGCCAAAGCATTCTTCCATTATCTTTTTAAACGTAGAGCCGCCCTTGTTATGAAATGCTGCCAGCCACAGTGCACCACCCGGATGCAAATGAGCTTTTGACTCTTGTATGAGGCGGGTAACAACATCTTTTCCGGCGGAAATGGGAGGGTTTGTTACTATATCCCAAAACAAATCGTCTTTTAATTCAGCGTATAAATCGCTTTTCAAAACCTTAACATAAAAATTGTTCCGTTCGGCGTTCTTCGTTGAATAAGCAATCGCTCTTTCGTTTATATCCGTCATTGTAACAAACAACTGAGGGTGCAAAGCTTTGCAAAACAAGCCTATGGCTCCATACCCACAGCCTACATCAAGAAAGCTTTTACCCGACGGGATAAAGTTTTCTATTAAAAGACGCGACACCTTATCAATTCGATCCCCGAAAGCAAACACGCCACTGACCGAAACAAATGACAGTGTCTTCCTTTTGATTGTTTCTGAGAATTCCTTTTCTTTTATGACCGATGCCGGTTTTTCAGTATAATAATGTTCACTCATATGCTTTCTCCATGCCGGTTTTGAATTTTGTTCTATAGTCTGGTTTATATTTTGTTCTGTATAAATTGGTATAATAAGTAATTGTGCTTGGTTATACCTGTAAACTGATTCTTTCCCATATATTGTGAACGTGCCTGTTCAGGGTTATGCAAAAACAAACGGCACATGCATCAATTCGCCTTTATATAAGTTAAATAACTATATCACAAATGCAGTCAAGACAAACACAATTAAAAAAGCCGACATAAACAAACTTATTTTTGCATCCACACCGGTGTATGCAAGCTGCTTCATTCTTGTGCGACCTACTCCTCCCCTGTAACATCTTGATTCCATTGCTGTTGCCAAATCCTCCGCCCTTTTAAAAGCGCTGACAAACAACGGAATTAAAACCGGTATAAAGCTTTTAGCCCGCTCAAGAAGGTTTCCTGTATCAAAATCAGCACCTCTGGAAGCCTGTGCTTTAATAATCCTGTCCGTTTCCTCCATAAGTGTCGGAATAAACCTTAACGCAATAGACATCATCATTGACATTTCATGCACGGGAACCTTTAATTTTTTTAAAGGTTTGAAGAGGCTTTCAAGCCCATCGGTTAATGCAATTGGTGTGGTGGTTAAAGTAAGTATTGATCCCAAAATCACAATAAGAGATAACCTTATTGCAATAATAATTGATTGAACAACCCCCTCAAGGGTTACTTTTAGCACTCCTATGTTTAGAAGCACCTTTGTTCCGGGGTATGTAAAAATATTAACTATAAAGGTTATTATAAGTATTATAAGCAGAGGTTTTATACCCCTTAATGTATAGCTTACGGGAACCTCGCTTATAGCAAGGATTATGCCTGTTAAGGCAATCATCATAATATAGCAATATATATTATTTGTTGCGAATACAGCTACCATCAAAACAATTATCCATATCATCTTTGTCCTTGGATCTGCTCGATGCAACAAGGATTTCCCGGGTATATACTGACCCAGTGTAATATTTTTTAGCATTTTACACCCTCTAATTTTTATTTATCAACTCAATAACCTTTAAACAAATAAAACTCATGTTTTTGATACAATTAATTCTGCTTTATCGGGCGACCCGTAATTTTTTTACTCACCGCCTGTTGTGAGAAATACGTACCTGCCACCAAGCATTTTTCAAACAGAATGGTTGAAAATATGCGATGAGGCGGAGCGGGGGTCCGTCTAAGCCTCGTTATATCCTAACTTGTGTATTTCAAATTCGGTCATACTATATTGTATGTACATAAACGGCTTAGGATCTATATCCCGGATTATGCCTCTTAAATTCTGCTATACCCTCATCCACCGTTAATATATCCTTACGCACATTTGGATGTTTCCGATTGATACGATAAAACAGCTCTGTAATCTGCGGAATATCTAGGCCAACTTTCTCTAGATATTCCTTTTGTGCAAAAACATTTCTCGGGCTGTCCACCATTGCCAGCTTTCCATGCTCCAATACTGCAACACGGTCAAAATAACGGGCAATGTCCTCCATAATATGTGACACAACAATAATAGTAGTATTTCTTTCCCTGCGCAGCTTTAGTAAAAACTCATAAACCTCTAGGCTTCCTTTGGGATCAAGCCCTGCTGTGGGCTCATCGAGAATTAAAATCTCCGGTTCCATTACAATGACACCGGCTATTGCTATTCTCCTCTTTTGCCCTCCGGAAAGCTCGAATGGAGACTTATCCAAAAGCTCCGCGGGTAAATCGATAATGTTCATTACTCTGTTAATTCGCTCTTCTGATTCTTTCGGAGACAAACCCATCTTCTTTAATCCAAAACCAATATCCAGACGAACTGTTTCTTCAAACAATTGATCCTCAGGGTTCTGGAATATAAGACCTACTTTTCTTCTTAGCTCTTTAAGAGCCTTTCCCTTTGGCTCAATCCCTGAAACTCGCACACTTCCTTCTGCCGGAGATAAAAGACCGTTTAAATGTTGCACAAGCGTTGATTTTCCTGAACCTGTGTGCCCTATTATAGCTATCATTTCACCTTTGTTAATTGCCATAGAAATATTATTCAGGGCAAGCTTTTCATAAGGGCTATTTGGCATGTATACATGCGAGAGATTTTTTATTTCTATAATAGCATCACCAATGGCACTAATGCTATTACTAGTATCATCGGCTAAAAGCTCTTGTGTATCGTCATTAGATTCATATTTGCTGTCTGCTCGCCATGATATTTTATTAAAAATCGTCTCTGCTTCATCAAGTAACACAGGAAATTTGTCGCCTTTGACAATTCCAGCTTTATGGGCTTCGATGTATAGGGCTGAAACCTGTGGAATATCAAGGCCTGCTTTGTGTAATAAATCAACCTGCTTGAATACCTCTTCAGGTGTTCCGTCACATACCGCCTTACCCTGATCCATAACAATGATTCTGTCAGCTTGGGCTGCCTCATTCATATGGTGAGTAATTAATGCTATGGTGATATTTTCCTCTTTATTAAGCTTTTTTAGAATTGTTAAAACATCCTGGCGTCCTTCCGGATCAAGCATTGAAGTAGCTTCATCTAGTACAATGCACTTTGGATGCATTGCAAGCACTCCTGCAATGGCTACACGCTGCTTCTGACCACCGGAAAGCATATATGGGGAAAACTCCCTGTATGAGGACATATTAACCTTTTCAAGAGACTCGGTTACCCGTACTTGAATTTGTTCCGGCACGATACCTAAATTTTCAGGTCCAAATGCCACATCCTCCTCAACAGTTGTTGCAACAAGCTGGTTGTCGGGATTTTGAAAAACCATACCAAGAGTGCGCCTTATATCCCATATCAATTCCTGGCTGCTTGTATACTTTCCATATATACACACAGTACCTTGGGTGGGCATAAGTAAACCGTTCAGGTGCCTTGCCAGAGTGGATTTACCTGAACCGTTTTTTCCGACTATCGCAACAAATTCCCCTTCACTTATGCTAAAGGAGATTCTGTCTAAAGCTGCTGCTTGTTTGCTGCCACTGCTTTGGGGTATATATTCATATTTCAAATCTTCTACTTTAATTGCCTGTACTTTATCTTTCATTTCTGCCTTTCAATATCTGTCTATCTGCTTCAACGAATCTTGCCAGTAATAGCACTCTCTCTTTATTCGGTAATATTTCATTTGGGAAATTAGATACAACCGTAAAAACAACAAAACAGGGAGAACGAATTTCTCCGCTCTCCCCCCCTGAAAATACAAAACACATTAATCCTTAACTAACTCCAGAATTACCATTTCGGCTGCGTCGCCTCTTCTGGGGCCAATCTTATAAATTCTTGTAAAACCACTGTTTCTGTTCTTTTGCTTAAATAAAGGACCTATTTCATCCAACAGCTTGTTTGCAAGGTTTATGCTGTTTCCATCCTTATCCTTAGCTCTGTAAAGCCAGGAAATCATAGTTTTCCGAGCGCTAAGCCTTGATGGATTGTCAACCGATTTCATTTCGGTTTTTTCTTCTCTCTCAACGACATCATAGCTGTTGCCATTTTTTGATGTCTTGGACTTTGTCATTTTTTTGCCCTTACTGTCTAAAACAGGTGCACTAACCTTAACCTGTTTTGTTGTGAAATTATCACACTCGCGAACTGCAAGAGCAATTAATTTGTCAGCAATGGGTTGTATTTCTTTGGCTCTTGTTTCAGTTGTTTCAATTTTTCCATATTGTACAAGTGAAGATACCAAGCTTCTCAGCATTGCTTTTCTTTGATCAGTTGGCCTTCCCAGTTTTCTTTGCCACGGCATGTTGGTTCCCCTCCCTTTGGAATAGTTACTATGCTTCTTCAGACGGGGCCAGAGACAAACCAAGGGCTTCCATCTTTTGGACAACCTCTTCAAGAGATTTGCGCCCTAAGTTTCTTACCTTCATCATATCTTCTTCCGTCTTATTAATCAAATCTTCTACTGTATGAATAGCTGCGCGTTTCAGGCAGTTATATGAGCGTACGGAAAGATCCAGCTCTTCTATAGTCATTTCAAGAACCTTCTCTTTTTTCGTTTCTTCCTTTTCAACCATTATCTCAGCATCTTTTGCATGGTCTGTAAGATCAATAAATAAATTAAGGTGCTCACTCAATATTTTTGCCCCAAGGCTTACCGCCTCGTCCGGCTGGATACTTCCATTTGACCACAATTCAATTGTTAATTTATCAAAATCAGTTACCTGACCGACACGGGTATTTTCTACAGTATAGTTTACTTTTTTAATAGGTGTATATATGGAGTCAATCGGAATTATGCCTATAGGCTGGTTTTGCTGCTTATTTCTTTCAGCCGGAACATATCCTCGTCCCGTATCAACCATTAACTCCATGTATAGACGATTATTGCCACTAATAGTTGCAATGTGAAGCTCAGGGTTCAAAACCTCAACATCAGCATCAGTTTTAATATCTCCTGCTTTAATTTCACCATCACCTTCGTAGTCAATATAAATAACCTTCGAACCTTCTGAATGCACCTTTAATGCAAGTTCCTTAATGTTTAATATAATTTCGGTGACATCCTCTATAACTCCGGGAATGGTTGAAAACTCATGTAATACACCGTCTATTTTAATGGAATTAACTGAAGCACCCGGCAGTGATGATAACAAAACTCTCCTTAAAGAATTCCCCAAGGTGATTCCGTATCCTCTTTCCAAAGGTTCAACAACAAACTTCCCATAGCTGTAGTCTTCGGCCATTTCAACACATTCAATTCTTGGCTTTTCAATTTCTATCATTCAAAGACCCTCCCTGCATATTCCTTATTGCATACTAACCGGCACATACCGATTACTTGGAGTACAGCTCGACGATAAGGTGTTCCTGGATCGGCAGATCTATATCTTCCCTCTCCGGCAATGCAATAACCTTACCATTAAGGTTCTCCTGATCGACTTCCAGCCATTTCGGTACTACCTTGCTGCCTGTGATGTCTAATATTTCTTTAAAACGGGGAGATTTTTTGCTGCTTGGTGCAACTGATATTTCATCACCCGGTTTAACAAGGAATGATGGGATATTTACACGTCTTCCGTTTACATAAAAGTGTCCATGTGTGACTAATTGGCGAGCTTCCTCTCTAGAAGATCCCAAACCCATCCTGTGAACAACATTATCAAGACGGCTTTCTAAAATCTGGAGCAGGTTTTCACCGGTAACTCCTTTTTTACGCAATGCAATTTCGTAATATTTTCTAAACTGACTTTCCAATATACCATAAAAACGCTTTGCTTTCTGTTTTTCACGAAGCTGAATACCATATTCAGACACTTTTTTACGTTGCTGCTTATGCATACCTGGCGCATATGGTCTTCTATCAACTGAACATTTATTGGTATAGCATCTTTCCGCTTTCAGAAAAAGTTTCTGGCCTTCTCTGCGGCAAAGCTTACAAGATGCACCAGTATATCTTGCCATTTATTTTACACCTCCGATTAATTGTGAATAAATAACTATTTGTTACACCCTTCTTCTCTTCGGGGGTCTGCATCCATTGTGAGGAATAGGGGTAACGTCCTTTATAAGGCTAACTTCAAGGCCGGCTGCCTGCAATGCACGGATAGCAGCTTCACGACCTGAGCCCGGTCCCTTTACCATAACCGATACGGTTTTGAGCCCGTGCTCCATAGCAGCCTTCGCTGCTGTTTCGGCAGCCTGCTGTGCAGCAAAAGGAGTGCTCTTCTTTGAACCTCTAAATCCAAGACCGCCTGCGCTAGCCCATGATAGAGCATTTCCCTGTGTATCTGTAATGGTTACAATCGTATTATTAAAGGAAGAATGAATATGTGCACTACCGCGCTCAATATTCTTTTTTTCTTTTCTTTTTCTTGTTTTTCTAGCAACTTTAGCCGCCATTTGATTACCAACCTCCTATTATTTCTTCTTGTTGGCCACAGTCCGTTTCGGGCCTTTTCTGGTTCTTGCGTTTGTCTTTGTTCTCTGACCGCGAACGGGTAATCCCATTCTGTGGCGTCTGCCGCGATAGCAGCCAATCTCAAGAAGACGCTTTATATTTAAAGCTGTGTCTCTTCTAAGATCTCCTTCCACAATGTATTCTTTTTCAATGACATCCCTTAACTTGCTGATCTCATCATCGGTCAGATCCCGGATTCTGGTATCCGGATTTATTCCCGTTTTATTGAGTATCTCATTTGAACGGGTTCTTCCCACGCCAAAGATATATGTGAGCCCTATTTCAACTCTCTTTTCTCTTGGCAGATCCACACCTGCAATACGAGCCAATGTCTTACACCTCCGAAAAGTATTACTTAATTTTTAGTCTGATGACCATATCGGCCACTTATTCTCAATGTTCCCGCGTAACCACAGAGTTTAATGAACCGCCTTTATTACCCCTACATAATACCCTTGATCTGAAAATTCTTTCATTTGGGGAAATCATGTGTTCAGGGACAAATTGCTTTTCACCAGTCTATATAAATTGAAGAAGAAGGTAACTATGTTTAGTGATATTTGTAAATCATCTCTTTTTCAATTTATATTGCACATATGCCTGTTCGAGGCTATGCCAAAACAAATGGCAATTACATCAATTCATGTTTAAATATGTTGAATTTCTAATTCAGCATATTTAGTACAATCCTTGAATGACAGACGGTTATTAAAAACCTCTTAGCACGCTTTTCACTACTTTACAAAATAACCTTTGTTAAACACCAACACCACCCGTAATTTCGGATAGCTTTGCGTCTTATATGATGAATGAAAAATCATCATATACCTTTTCCAATAAAATTTATTTATCGGGAAATACTATTTATAATTAAAGATTCCTTGGTTAACAAACATAAATTTGTCTCAGCCGCACCACTGAACCTTAATTTTCATCGGCTTAGTAGGTTTTTGGAATTACCACAGAACATCCCGTGCCGACCTAACCTTGACGTTGCTTATGTTTGGGATTCTCACAGATAACCATAACTCTGCCTTTTCTGCGGATAACTTTACATTTTTCACAAATCTTCTTTACTGAAGGTTTTACTTTCATCTTTACCCCTCCTGTTCTCTAGGTTATTTTCCTCTCCAAGTAATGCGACCACGAGTAAGATCATAGGGTGACATTTCAACCGTAACCTTATCACCTGGCAAAATACGGATATAATGCATTCTCAGTTTACCGGATATGTGGGCAAGAATTTGATGTCCGTTTTCAAGTTTAACCTTAAACATCGCATTCGGCATAGCCTCTAACACTTTTCCTTCAACCTCAATGACATCTTCTTTTGACAAATTCACACCCTCCTTATTCTTTCCTGGTTTTAAGCATTTCCTCTATATCCTTTATGGCATCTCTCAAATCTGAGTTTAAAACCTTCGAGCCGCTTCCTATTTTAACGGCAATATCTTCTGCTACAAAACCGGTATAATGCAAATGCTTAATTCTTTTCTTTTTGGGTTTTTCCAAAGGCCGCAGGTCACCATCGGCTACCAATACAAAATCTTCATCCCGGATTGCTATTACAATTAACAACCTGCCTTTGTCCCTGCCGGCTTTAGAATATGCTGCCCTGCCTATAACAGGATTCAAGCGAACCATTTTCATACCATCCTTTTTAAGCCTATCTTTATTATTCTAAAGGAAATCATATTACTTTTCAAGATTCTACCCAAAAAATCTATCATTTTGTCAATATTTCCGGCTCATTACCGGTAACCGCTACAGTATTTTCGTAGTGTGCTGATAATTTTCCATCAATTGTTACAACAGTCCAATTGTTTTTTAATACTTCCACTTTCCAATTGCCTTGGTTCACCATAGGCTCGATTGCTAATGTCATGCCTTTTACAAGCCTGGGTCCTCGCTCCCGAGAAACGAAATTTGGAATTTGGGGGTCTTCATGCATTACTGTCCCTATTCCATGACCTACAAAATCTCTTACAATGGAAAAGCCTTGTTCTTCAACAAATTGTTGAATTGCCTTTGATATGTCTCTGATCCGCATACCCTCTCTAACCATTTCAAGACCCTTGTAGAAACTTTCACGGGTAATTTCAACCAACCTGTGAGCATCTTCTGATACATTCCCAACTTCAAATGTCCTTGCCGCATCTCCGTGGTATCCTTCGAATATCGCTCCGATATCGATGCTAACGATATCGCCTTCCTTAAGCCTTATCTTGTTTGGAATACCATGAATAACTTCATGATTAACCGATGCACAAATACTGGCTGGAAAATCAATTCCACCGTACGGACATGGTACACCTTTAAAAGAAGGAATTGCTCCGTTCCTGAGGATAACCTCCTCGGCTGCTCTATTTAGTTCTTCAGTTGTAACACCTGGTGCTATCAGTTCTTTTATCCTTTCATGAGCCAGCTTTACAATATGTCCGGCTTTTCGCATTAAATCAAGCTCACGTTCAGATTTTATAGTTATCATATACTCACCTTAGCTCCAGTTATCTTTTCGTAACATATATTTCAATTTTACGCCCTCTACTGCTTTAAAGGTAGGCTTCGCCCATTTTTAAAAGGTAACCTTGTGGTTTCCTTCAACGGATGTCGTACATCCTGCGCACCCTACTTTTAACTGCAAAGTAGCGTTTTAAGATCCTGCTTTTAATTCTCCTATAATTTCTTTGGTGGTCTCCATGATCTCTTTAGTACCATCAAAGCTATGCAACAATCCTTTTTTTTCGTAATAGTCTATCAGCGGCATTGTCTTTTCATGATAGGTTTTAAGACGTTCTAAAACCGTTTCTTCTTTATCATCATCACGAATAATAAGCTGGCTGCCACAACTATCACAAATTCCATCTACACTTGGCGGAAGAGTTATTGTATGGAATATTCTTCCACAGTTCTTGCAAACTCTGCGACCTGCCATTCTTTTAACAATTATACTGTCGGAAACTTCCAGGTTTATAGCTGCATCCAATGTTGCATCAAGACTTTCAAGAACCTTATCCAAGCTTTCAGCCTGGGGTATTGTTCTTGGAAAACCATCCAGAAGAAAGCCGTTTTTGCAATCCTCTTTTTTAAGTCTGTCTTTTACAATACTTACAGTTAAATCATCCGGTACAAGCAAGCCATTGTCAATGAAGTTCTTCGCTTCAAGACCTAATTTTGTCTCATTCCGTATATTCTCACGGAAAATATCTCCTGTTGAAATATGCGGTATGGAAAGCATTTTTGATAAATTTTCAGCTTGAGTACCCTTTCCGGCCCCGGGTGCTCCGAGTAAAATAATTTTCATTTGTAACACCTGCTTTTCTGCTCTTCAAAGGGAAGATAAGGCTCAGGAATATCCTGGTGCTTAACGCTTGTACAGGGTTATGCGCAGAAAAAAGGGTGAAAATACACTTACGTAAATTTTCAGAGCGCACTCCATGAGCCTCGTCTTTATGTTAATCCAAAAAACCCTTATAATGTCTCATGAGCATCTGCGATTCAATTTGTTTCACTGTTTCAAGGGCAACTCCGACCATAATCAGCAGTGATGTCCCGCCAAACCATACGTTTGTAATTTTCGTAAATGTCTGCAGCAGGCTTGGTAAAATAGTAATCAGTGCAAGGAACAGTGCTCCAAACCAGGTTATTCTGTTTAGTACCTTTGTAATGTAATCCGATGTCGGCTTACCGGGACGGATTCCCGGAACAAATCCACCGTTTTTCCTAATGTTGTTGGCTAGCTCAATTGGGTTAAAGGCTATCATTGTATAGAAGAAAGTGAAAAACATAACCAACAAAGCATAAGCCACTGTAAACCACGGTTTTTCCTGAATGTTTTTCAAATAAGTCAAAAACGGTCCTGTTTCGCTGTTTCCCCAAATAAGGTTAATGATTGTTGGGGGGAATGTCATTATTGACATTGCAAAGATAATTGGCATAACTCCCGATACATTCACTTTTATAGGAATATGGGAGCTCTGTCCTCCATACATCTTGCGACCTACCACTTTTTTCGCATATTGTACAGGAATCCTTCTTTCAGCCTCCTGCACAAAAACAACAAGGGCGATCATGGCAACAGAGACTAATAAAATCAATAGAATAACAATATATCCGATAACACCCTCACCTAAGGTTCCGCCTATAAGATACCCGTATAATATCATTACTCCATCGGGTAATCTACTGACGATACCGGCAAAAATCAAAAGTGAAATACCGTTACCGATTCCATATTCATTAATCTGCTCACCTAACCACATTAAAAAGGCTGTGCCTGCGGTAAAAGTTAATGTTACGGTAATATAGGACCAAAAATTTCTAACAGTAACAACATTTCTTATACCGACATAGAGTGCTGAAGCCTGGATAAACCCGAGAATAACGGCTCCATACCGGGTCCATTCGGCCATAATTTTCTTTCCATGCTCTCCCTCTTTAGATAACTGCTCCAGCTTGGGAATCGCAATGGTAAGCAATTTGATTATAATTGAGGCTGTAATGTATGGACCAATGGACATGGCAAAAATACTCGCATTTTGAAAGGCACCACCGGAAATTATATTTAAAAATCCAAACAGCGAGCTGCCTCCTTGAGCCAAATCTTTCAAAGCAGCAGAGCTTAAACCCGGAACAGGAATATGAGTTCCCAACCTAAAAATTAGAAGCATTAAGACTGTCATAAGAATCTTTTTGCGTAAATCCGGGATTTTCCATGCATTTCTTACGGATGCGACCATGTTATTCCCCATAACTATACCACCTCTACCTTTCCTCCTGCAGCTTCAATTTTTTCTTGAGCTGACTTTGTAAATCTGGCGGCTTGTATGGTGAGGTTTTTGGACAAATCGCCCGCACCCAAGATTACAATACCGTCATTTACTTTCCTTATAATCCCTTTATCTTTCAGGAGTTCAGCGTTAACTACCGTACCATTATCAAAAACCTCAAGGTCAGACAGTTTTACTTCAGTATAGGTTTTAGCAAAAATATTGTTAAAACCTCTTTTGGGAACCCTTCTGTAAAGAGGCATCTGACCGCCTTCAAAGCCAAGTCTTACACCACCACCAGAACGAGATTTCTGTCCCTTATGTCCTCTTCCTGCTGTTTTACCGTTACCGGAGCCAGGACCCCTTCCTTTTCTGTAGGCAGGTTTTTTAGTTGCTCCTGGTTTTAATTCAGACAGATTCATGGGTTTTCACCTCCCCTATATTTCTTCCACCTCTACAAGATGTGCTATTTTATTTATCATTCCGCGAGTTTGAGGATTATCCTTCTGAGTCACGGAGTGTCCAATTTTTCTAAGACCCAAAGCTTCAACTGTAGCTTTCTGATCTTTTTTTGATTTTATAGTACTCTTAACAAGAGTTATTTTCAAATTGCCCATGGAAAAAGCCTCCTATCCCAAGATTTCTTCCATTGATATTCCTCTAAGCTTTGCATATTCTTCGAGTGTATGCAATTGAGAAAGGCCTTCAATGGTCGCACGCACCATGTTGGTGGGATTATTGGATCCTAAAGATTTTGTACGGATATCACGAACACCCGCAAGTTCAAGAACAGCACGCACAGGACCTCCGGCGATAACACCGGTTCCTTCTTCGGCCGGCTTGATTAAAACCTTGCCTGCTCCGAAAATGCCTACTGCCTCATGAGGTATTGTAGTTCCAACAATCGGTACACGAATTAAATTCTTTTTGGCATCATCTATTCCCTTACGGATTGCATCAGGTACTTCCGCTGCTTTCCCTGTTCCGACACCGACATAACCGTTGCCGTCGCCTATAACAATGAGTGCGCTAAAGCGGAAATTACGACCACCCTTAACAACCTTGGTAACACGTCCGATATTTACAACCTTTTCTTTCAGGTCTAATGTGCTGGCATCAATTTTCAGCAAGTGACTCCCCTCCTTTGTTCCATTATTAGAATTCCAGACCGGCTTCTCTTGCACCTTCCGCCAGTTCCTGCACTCTACCGTGATAGAGGTATCCACCTCTGTCAAATACAACCTGTTTTATTCCCTTTTCAACGGCTTTTTCGCCAACTAGTTTTCCAACTTCGCGGGCTGCGCCCTTATTGCCGGAATAATCCAGCTTACCCTTTATTGCTTCATCAAGAGTTGATGCGGTAACCAGAGTATTACCGGATATATCATCTATAACCTGTGCATAAATATGTTTAGCACTTCTGAAAACACTGAGTCTGGGTCTTTCGGCTGTGCCGGCAATCTTTTTCCGTACTCTGACATGCTTTCTTACCCTGATTTTATTTTTATCCTGTAATTTTATCATGAACCACCCACTCCTTTCTATTTCTTCTTAGCCCCGGTTTTTCCTTCTTTTCTAAGGATAACTTCATTGGAGTATTTAATTCCTTTACCCTTATAAGGTTCCGGTGGTCTCTTTTCGCGTATCTTTGCCGCAACTTCACCAACTGCTTGCTTATCGGCTCCTTTCACAATAATATGGTTCTGAGTTGGAACCTCTATTGTGATACCTTCAGGCTCTTCCATCTCAACAGGATGGGATAAGCCAAGTGTTAAAAGAAGCTTTTTCCCTTGCTTTTGGGCTCTGTATCCAACACCGTTAATATCCAGCGTTTTTGTGTAGCCTTCAGTTACACCGATAACCATATTGTTGATTAGTGAACGTGTCAAACCATGAAGTGCTTTATGCTTCTTCAGGTCGGAAGGTCTTTTAATGAGAATCTCATTTCCTTCACGTTCAATAACCATATCCGGGTGAAATACTTGAGTGAGTGTTCCTTTAGGACCCTTAACGGTCACTTCCTGTCCATTTAACTTAACATCGACACCAGCGGGTATTCCCACCGGCAATTTTCCTATACGGGACATTTTCTGCACCTCCGCTCTTACATTGAAGATGAAACTTCTTGCTTCATCCTTTTCAGAACAATTACGCTGCTTTACATAGCAGCTTAATCTATGACTACCAAACGAAAGCGAGAACTTCTCCGCCAACGCCTTCTTTTCTGGCTGCTCTGTCTGTCATAACACCTTTAGAAGTTGAAACAATTGCTATACCCAAGCCTCCCAAAACTTTTGGAAGCTCATCCTTACCGGCAAAAACCCTAAGGCCCGGCTTTGAAATTCTTTTAATCCCTGAAATTACATTCCGCTTATTCTCGGTGTATTTCAGCGTAATGCGAATGACACCTTGCTTTTTGTCGTTAATTTCAGAGAAGTTTTTAATATATCCTTCTTCAACAAGAATTTCCGCTATTCTTCGTTTTAGATTTGATGCAGGAACATCAACAATTTCATGCCTTGAGCTCGCTGCATTTCTTATTCTTGTAAGCATATCCGCAATTACGTCGGTTGCATTCATGGTTACGACCTCCTTTCGGGACTTTTACCAACTGGCCTTTTTCACACCAGGTATCTGACCTTTATATGCCAGCTCCCTGAAACACAAACGGCATATGCCGAACTTCCTCATATAAGCATGGGGTCTTCCGCATATTTTACACCGATTGTATTGTCGGGTTGAAAATTTAGGCTGTAATTTTTGCTTATGAATCATTGATTTTTTAGCCAAAGCTATATACCTCCCTTAGCGGTTGAACGGCATTCCGAGGAGTGCCAACAGTTCTTTCGCCTCTTCGTCGGTTTTAGCGGTGGTGACAAAAGTAATGTCCATACCGCGAACCTTTTCAACTTTGTCAATATCGATTTCAGGGAAAATCAGCTGTTCCTTTATACCCATCGAAAAGTTTCCCCGTCCGTCAAAGGAATTGGAATTAATCCCTCTGAAGTCACGAACCCTTGGAAGCGCTACATTAAACAGCTTATCCACAAATTCGTACATTCTTTCGCCACGTAGCGTTACCTTGCAGCCAATATTCATTCCCTCACGTAATTTAAAATTCGCAATGGATTTTTTTGCCTTTGTAACAACAGGCTTTTGACCTGATACTATTGCCAGATCACTGACTGCAGCTTCTAATGCCTTTGCATTTTCCTTAACGTCACCGACACCCATGTTTAAAACAACTTTAACCAGCTTCGGTGTTTGCATAGGACTTGTGTATTTAAATTTATCTTTTAATGCCGGAGCAACATCATTTTTATACTTATCCAACATTCTTGGCATCGTCGGTTAAACCTCCCTTCAATTTAATTCCTGTCTTCCTTCAAAATATCGAGCACTTCTCCGCATTTTTTGCAGATCTTTGCTTTTGAACCGTTATCCAGGAATTTCTTTCCCGTTTTGGTCGGTGCACCGCATTTATTGCAGACCAGCATAACCTTGTCTGCATTTATCGGAGCCTCCTGATGTATAATACCGCCTTGCTGAAATTGGCTTCTTGGCTTTACATGCTTTGTAACCATGTTGATTCCCTCAACCAATACCATATGCTTGGACGGAAAAACACTTAAAACCTTGCCTTTTTTGCCTCTGTCTTTTCCATTGAGTATATAAACAGTGTCACCTTTTTTTACGTGAACCTTGTCTTTCATTTAGGTGCCTCCCCTCTTACAAGACTCTTACACTTTAGATGTTATTTTTTAAATAACCTCCGGAGCGAGAGAAATAATCTTCATATAATCCTTTTCTCTCAATTCACGGGCTACCGGACCAAAAATACGTGTTCCTCTTGGATTACCATCATCCTTAAGAATTACTGCCGCATTTTCATCAAACCGGATATATGAACCATCGGCTCTGCGTAAACCTTTTACCGTGCGAACAACAACAGCTTTTACGACTTCGCCCTTTTTCACCACACCGCCGGGTGTTGCATTTTTTACAGAACAAACAATTACATCCCCAACATTTGCATATTTTCTTTTGGAGCCGCCAAGTACCTTTATGCACATTAATTCCTTAGCACCAGTATTGTCTGCGGACTTAAGCAACGTCTGCATTTGAATCATTTCCGGCACCTCCTTTAATCATAAATTAACCGCCTGCCCAGTGAATGATTCATTGATAAAGCAGGTGTTTTTATTTTTCTTGTGCCATAAAATAACAGAGGTAACTATTTTGCTTTCTCAATAATGTCAACCAGTCTCCATCTTTTTTCCTTTGAAAGCGGTCTGGTTTCCATTACCCGAACCTTATCACCTATGCCACACTCGTTATTCTCGTCATGAGCTTTAAGCTTAAAGGTTCTTTTTATAATTTTCTTATATAACGGATGTTTTACATTATCAACAACCGATACTACAATGGTTTTATCCATTTTATCGCTGACAACTTTACCAACACGAATTTTTCTTAAATTCCTTTCTGACATGTGAACAAACCTCCTTCCGGCAATTACCTCTTAATACCCAGCTCCATTTCCCGTATTACTGTTTTAACCCGGGCAATATCTTTTTTAACATTCTTTAGTCGCATAGGATTGTCCAGCTGATTTGTCGCATATTGAAAGCGAAGTTTAAAAAGTTCATTTTTTAATTCCTGCAATTCCTGCGTCAGCTCATTCATGTTTTTATCTCTTAATTCATTCGTTTTCATTTGCTCCACCTACCTCTTCCCGTGCTATTATTTTGCACTTGATTGGCAATTTGTGAGCAGCCAGACGCAAAGCCTCTTTTGCCGTATCTTCGCCGATTCCGGCAATTTCAAACATAACGCGACCCGGTTTTACAACGGCTACCCAATACTCAGGTGAACCTTTACCACTACCCATACGGGTTTCTGCCGGTTTCTGCGAAATTGGCTTATCGGGGAAAATTTTTATCCATACCTTGCCGCCTCTTTTTATATAACGAGTCATTGCAATACGGGCTGCTTCAATCTGATTGCTTGTAATCCATCCGGGATCAACGGCTTGAAGACCAAATTCGCCATGTGATACCACGTTGCCACGCGTTGCCTTACCTTTCATCCTTCCGCGATGTACGCGTCTGTATTTAACTCTCTTAGGTATTAACATTACTTGTCTCCCCCTTCTTTGTTCTCTTTCTTAACGGGAAGTACTTCGCCCTTATATATCCAAACCTTAACACCGATTTTACCAAACGTTGTATTGGCTTCAGCAAAACCATAATCTATATCAGCCCGGAGTGTCTGTAGTGGTATGGTTCCTTCATGATAATGTTCGGTTCTGGCAATTTCAGCACCGCCAACACGACCTGAAACTGATGTTTTAATACCTTTAGCACCAAATTTCATAGCCCTTGACATAGCCTGCTTCATGGCTCTGCGGAAAGAAATTCTTCTTTCAAGCTGCCCTGCAATGTTCTCAGCTACTAATTGAGCATTGGTATCCGTTGATTTAATTTCAGTAATGTTTACTAAAACACTCTTACCGGTAAGCTTTTCCACTTCCTTGCGGAGCTGATCAATTCCGGCACCGCCTTTTCCGATAACAAGACCAGGCTTTGCAACATGAAGATTCAACTTGATTTTATTGGCGGCACGCTCAATTTCAATTCTGGCAATGCCTGCAATATAAAGTTTCTTCTTGATATATTTTCTGATCTTGAAGTCTTCAACCAAAAGATCGCCATATTCTTTGTTTCCTGCGTACCATTTGGTGTCCCAATCCTTAATGATACCGATTCTCAGCCCATGCGGATTCACTTTTTGGCCCATTAGAAAACCTCCTTATTTACGCCTTTTCCCTTAATACCAAAGTCAGGTGACTTGTTCTTTTTCGAATTCTGAACGCACGTCCCTGCGCTCTTGGTTGGATTCTTTTTAGCGTCGGTCCCTCTGTGGCATACGCTTCAGCCACATATAGATTGCTGCGATCCATTCCATTATTATTTACTGCATTGGATTCTGCAGATTTCAACATTTTTTCCAGAAGGCTTGCTGCATTTCTTGGTGTATATTTCAAAATTGCATAAGCTTCGTCAATATCCTTATTGCGTATTAAATCAATAACTAATTTGGCTTTTCTGGATGAAACTCTTGCATGCTTCAATACTACTCTGCCCTCATCTTTTCCAATCCCGAGAGCTTTCTTTTCCTTTTTTGTAAGGACAGGAAGCTTTCTGGATCTTCTTTGCACCTGCTTGTATTGAGATATGAGTTCTTCTTTTTTATCCAGAAGTTCGTCCTTGGACATAACCTTTCTGCCCACGTCGAATTCCTCCTTCCAAGTGTCTGTTGTGTCTAAAGTTTAAAATTTAAAAACACCGCTCCACTCATATTAAAGTTTTACTTTCTTAGTTTACTGCTTTTTTCATCCTTGCCGTGGCCTCTATAGGTACGTGTGGGTGCAAACTCACCCAGCTTATGGCCAACCATATCTTCCGATATATAAACAGGTACGTGCTTCCTGCCATCATGAACAGCGATAGTATGTCCTACCATCTGGGGAAAAATTGTTGAAGCCCTTGACCAGGTTTTCAAAACCTTCTTTTCACCCTTACCATTCATTTCTTCAATTTTTTGCAGTAGCCTTTCACTAATAAATGGTCCTTTTTTTACTGATCTACCCACAGAACAAACCTCCTCCCGGCATCTTACTTCGTATTACGTCTCTTGACGATGAATTTGCTGCTCTGCTTACTCTTCTTCCTTGTTTTATATCCTAATGTAGGTTTACCCCAAGGTGTAACAGGACTCGGCATTCCAACGGGAGACTTTCCTTCACCACCGCCATGAGGGTGGTCATTGGGATTCATAACAACACCGCGGACATGGGACGTGCGACCCAACCAGCGATTTCTGCCAGCTTTTCCTATGCTAATATTCTCATGATCCAAATTTCCGACCTGTCCAAGGGTTGCTTTACAATTTACGCTCACCATGCGTACTTCGCCTGAAGGAAGTCTTACCTGCGCATACTTTCCTTCACGAGCCATTAATTGAGCCATATTTCCTGCTGAGCGCACTAATTGGCCGCCTTTACCCGGTTTTAATTCAACATTATGAATTACAGAACCGAGGGGAATATTCAATAATGGAAGAGCATTTCCAACACGAATATCTGCTTTTGCGCCGGACATAATATTATCTCCGACCTTTAAACCATTAGGAGCCAGAATATACCGTTTTTCACCGTCTGCATACACAAGAAGTGCAATATTAGCCGAACGGTTAGGATCATATTCTATTGATGACACCTTTGCAGGTATGTTATCCTTATCCCTTTTGAAATCAACAATTCTGTACTTTTGCTTTGTACCGCCGCCACGGAACCTTACTGTTATTTTACCGTATGAGTTTCTTCCGCCGGTCTTCCTGTTAGGAGCCAAAAGAGTCCTTTCTGGTTCCTTCTTTGTTATTTCTTCAAAAGTAGATACAGTCATCTGTCTTCTTGCAGGAGAAGTTGGTCTGTATTTTTTAATTGCCATGACGTTCACTCCTTTACTAAATTACATCCATCCGTTAGCAGGCCGACTGTATAGCCTATTCAACCGGAGGATTGTATACAAATCCAAAAAATTTATTTTTTATCCGATTATTGCATTCCACCAAATTCCGGAATCTCGGTTTTGTATTTCTTGCTGGTGGTTACTTGCTTACCTTTGCTTTCGTAGTAAGAAACCGCCTTCGGATCTGTGTCGATTTTAACTATTGCTTTCTTCCATTTTGGTGTGTTTCCTACATGGACACCCATTCTCTTTTCTTTGCCATCATAGTTCACTGTGTTAACTTCAATAACCTTTACACCGAAAAGCTTCTCAACTGCAATTTTGATGTCGGTTTTTGTAGCGCGGCGGTCAACTACGAAGGTGTATTTGCCCTGACTCATTTCGTCATTACTTTTTTCAGTAATATATGGGCGTACAATAATATCCTCTGCGAAACGCATTATGCATACACCTCCTCAACTTTGGCAACAGCATCCTTTGTTATAATAAACTTCTGATGCCTCAGGATGTCATATGTGTTAATGGTGTTAACAATTGCTGTTTTAATATCCGGAATATTTCTTGCTGATTTAACAACCTTTTCATTAACCTCCGGGAGAACAACAAGTGCTGAGCCTTCCACTTTCAGGTTGTTTAGAACTTTTACAAATTCTTTTGTTTTGATTTCAGAAAGTGCCAACTCATCAAGTACTATTATATTGTTATCTAAAATCTTGCTGGACAAAGCACTTTTCAAAGCAACACGCTTCATTTTTTTAGGCATTGTGTAGCTGTAGCTTCTGGGCTTAGGTCCGAAAGCTACACCGCCGCCTTTCCATTGAACATTACGAATGCTCCCTTGACGAGCGCGGCCGCTTCCTTTTTGTCTCCAAGGCTTTTTACCGCCACCGCTAACCTCGCTGACAGTCTTGGTAGATTGTGTCCCCTGTCGTCTGTTGGCTAACTGATTCACTACTACCGCATGCATGGTCGCCTCATTGATCTTTGCACCGAATATATCATCGCTGAGAGTTATCTCACCGACTACTTCGCCTTTTATGTTGTATATATCCACTTTTGGCATTTCAGGCCCTCCTTCCATTTAGTAAAGTGTCTCAAGCCTTGACAGTATTCTTGATTATAACAAGACCGCCCTTGGGACCGGGAATTGCTCCCCTTATAAGTAACAGGTTTCTTTCGGCATCAACACGTGCTACTGAAAGATTTTGAACTGTTACATTTTCTGAACCCATGTGACCCGGGAGTCTTTTTCCTTTGAAAACACGACTGGGATCGGAGTTTGGTCCCAGCGAACCAACACCTCTATGATATCCGGAACCATGCGATTCAGGTCCTCTGGATGTGCCGTAACGTTTAACTGTTCCCTGGTATCCTTTACCCTTGGAAACACCGGACACATCTATCTTGTCACCTTCCTGGAACATCTCATTAACTTTAATTTCTTGCCCAAGCTCATAAGATTCGGCATTGTCAAGTCGGAACTCCCGTATAAATCTTTTTGTTGAAACACCCGCTTTGTCAAATTGACCTTTTGTAGGTCTGTTAAGCCTTTTTTCCTTAATGTCCTCAAATCCAACCTTGATAGATTTATAACCGTCAATTTCTTCACTTTTTACCTGAAGAACAGACAACGGACCAGCCTCAACTACAGTTACAGGAACCATTATTCCTTCGTCTGTAAATATTTGAGTCATCCCGATTTTTCTACCGAGCATGCATTTTTGCATTTTTATTTCCCTCCTGTCATTGGTTCGTTATTACCCGAACATAACATAATTTTTGCTCTACAGTTTAATTTCAATATCCACACCTGCAGGAAGATCCATTCTCATAAGGGCATCTACTGTTTTTGGTGTGGGCATTAAAATGTCAATTAACCTCTTATGGGTTCTCATTTCAAATTGTTCACGTGCGTCCTTGTATTTATGAGGTGCACGCAAAATTGTCATTATTTCCTTTTTTGTAGGCAGCGGAACAGGACCTGAAACTTTAGCACCAGTTCTTTTTGCTGTTTCTACAATTTTTTCTGCTGATTGATCCAGTACCTGATGATCAAAAGCCTTCAACCTGATACGGATTTTTTGTTTGTTCGCCATACATAAGCCTCCTAACCCGTGCTTTCCGACTCTGCAACTCAATGCGCCTGAAAGCCCTAATGTTTTGTGCCAAATGCACTGTTCTAATGACGCAACAAGTGTTTTTTACCTGTACACTCTGCCGGGTGTGTCGCGAGTGTCGATATAAAAAACCCAGCACAAACAAGCATAATTGCTTGCTAAATCTGGGCTCTGTAGCAAACATACTTGACGCATAAACGTATTTATGCGATCATGCAAGATGTACAGTGACTTGTCGCCCGGTTTCGCTGAATCGGACATTCTCCATTGAAGTTCCCCGTTCAAGCCGGCCATCTCCAATTTCATCGTATGTCATGTCACAACATTCAAGATTATACTATAAAACTTTTTCCATGGCAAGTATTTTTTTTAATTTTATTTTTTCCGCCCGCTCCCGCGTAAAATGAGGAGTTTAAGCAGAATATTTGATGTAGTTGG
>DAIPML010000329.1:0-3673 GCA_036768735.1 Clostridiales bacterium
GTTATCCAGTCTTGATCCTAATCAGCTAAACTTATTTGAAACGCCACAGGAAGAGTAGAAACGCATTGAGGAGATAGAGACAGAACACACACGCACACTGGTCTGAATACTGTTGAGAAGTGTGCCCAGCAATGCCCTAGCAGAGATAACAAGATTATTTCCTTTACATTCTTCATTCTCAGTGACCATTTTTAATTGATGGATTTTAGTTTTCTGAGACATCGCTAACCGGAATACTTTCTCTATTCACAATTGTAAAAACAATGATCAAGATTGTTGCGAGAAGAGCCATTGCAGAACCAAAATAGAATGGTGCACCAGAATTGACATGGTCATACAAATATCCGGCAATTAGACTGGCCGGTAGCAGTGTGATACCAAGAACGGCATGATAGAGTCCGTACCCCGTTCCTTTTAAATCCTTACCCACTATGTCCGAAATCAGCGCTTTCTGGTTTCCGTCTGTGAGCGCACTATACAATCCGTATAAAACAAAAAGCATGATAAAGATTCCTATATGATTGAATCGTCCAAAACAAAAATATACAATTGCGTAAACCAGGAATCCAGTAGTAATAAGCTTTTCCCGCCCAATTTTGTCGGATAATTTTCCAATGGGTACAGCAAGTATGACCGATACTGTATTGAAAATCATGTATATAAATGGAATGTATGATTCACTGATGCCTGTTTCACTGGTTTTTACAAGTAGCAATGCATCGGCAGAATTGCCAAGCGTGAACACGAAGATGATAACTAGAAAGAAGTAGAATTTCTTCGGAAATTGTTTCAAAGAGATTTTTGGTCTCTCTGTTGTTCTCTTTGCCTTTTCTTCTTTGATGAAAATAATGACGGTAAGAACGCCTAGAATTGCAGGAATGGTAGCCCACAAAAAAATGTTACTGTAATTCCTTGGAAAGAAATACAATAGCAAGGATGCTGCTAACGGGCCTATGATGGCTCCGCTGTTATCCATCGCTTTTTGAAATCCAAATGTTTTACCTGCATCATTCTTTTTCACTGAAGCACTGATAAGGCTGTCTCTGGGAGCAGTTCTTATACCTTTACCGACTCGCTCGGTAAATCTGAAAATAAGAACATGAAATGAGGTTTTTGCAAACGCATAAAGGGGTGTAATGAGCGCCGTGATGCCGTACCCTATAATCAAAAAGGGCTTGTTTTTCCCAATCCTGTCACTCCAGTAACCGGACAGTGCTTTCAAAAGGGAGGCCGTACTTTCAGCAACTCCTTCAATTAATGAAATAGAAGTCTTTGATGCCCCGATTGACATTAGAAAGAGAGGCATCACACTATAGATCATTTTGGTGGATGTGTCTGTAAAGAAACTTGTTAATCCTGTGAAAAAAGCGTTCCTCTGTATGCCAAAAACCTTGTTTTGTGTCATTGCCAAACTTTTAAAGTCGCGTCAGGATAGCTGATAGGCGGCGATAGTGTTGTTTTATTTGGTACAAATTTACACTAAAGTATCATGCAGTCATTATTTTTTTTGCAAAGGGGAACAAGACATAGAAACGGTTTTAAAAAAAAGTTATATAGAACGTTTCTATTTTTTTGGTATTGTAATAAAATTAACGGTCTGAAAGAATAATTTGGTAAAAACGTACATATCTTTATATAATTTTTATAAAATACTTCACTAAATTAGAATACTATGTTTGCATTATCACACTTACACCCTATGTTGGTGCATTTCCCCATTGCTTTGGTTGCTGTTGGTTTTCTATTAGAGCTGATTTATTTGTTAAACAAGAAAGAAATTTGTCTAACAAAGGCAGGGTATTACTTGTTGGTGCTAGGAACAATTGCAGCGTTAATCACGTGGTTGTCAGGGTTGCTTTTTACTTCTGAAATGGAAGGCGCAGCAGGTCAGGTTCGCGAAACCCATGAATTAATGGCAACTGTCACTGTCATACTGCTTGTGATTGCTGCCGCTGTACGGATATATATCACCTTAAAGAAGAAAAACGATAACAAAACGCTGAAAAATATCGCTTTTGTACTATATGGCTTAGCAACCTTGAGCGTATTTGCTACAGGTTTTTTTGGTGGTACGTTGGTATATAATTATATGATGCCTCTTTAATGTTTAAATATTTAAAAGAAAGAAAAATGAAAAAGTACTTGTTCTTTATGTTAGCTCTTGGAGCTATGGTATGTATGTTTGCAAGTTGTACCCAGAAGCCTGAAAAAACGATAGCAAACCTCAAAGAAGGAATAAAAGGAGAAACTACTGCAAGCACAAAGTATGCTGCTTTTGCACAAAAGGCACGCGAAGAAGGTAATGATACGATTGCCGTATTATTTGATGCAGCATCTAAAGCTGAAGCCATTCATGCGGCCAATCATACAAAAGTATTAGAAAAACTTGGTGAAAAGATGGAAGATTTTACTCCTGAATTCGAAGTAAAAACGACTGCTGAAAACCTTCAAGCTGCAATTGAAGGTGAATCCTACGAAGAAACGACTATGTACCCTAATTTCATTAAGGATGCGGAAGCGGAAAAAGCTTCTGATGCTGTAAAATCTTTTACATGGGCTACAGATACGGAAAAAAAGCATGAAGCATTTTATAAAAATGCACTTGCAGCCCTACAGATAGGAAATGAAAGCACGTTACCGTTTGGTTATGAAGTATGCCCTGTTTGTGGCAATACTTATGAACAAGGGAATGTAGACGAAAAATGCGCCTTTTGTGCCACTCCACGTGACAAATTCGAAAAGATTTAATCAATTTGTAATATTGAATTTAAAGGGTTGTTCTTCCGGGAACAACCTTTTTTCTTTATCTTCGCAACCCTAAATCGTTACAAATAACAATGGAACTTAACGACCATAATAAACAGGAATATCCACCAATGCACTCAGCTGAACACATTCTTAATCAAACTATGGTAAGATTGTTTGGCTGTCCAAGATCCAAGAGCAGCCACATAGAAAAAAAGAAAAGTAAATGTGATTACGTCCTACCAGAAAATCCTACGCCAGAAAAACTGGCTGAGATTGAAAACTTGGTGAATGAACAAATTAGTAGAAATCTTGAAATAACAGAATCATATGTTCATATAGATGATGTTCCATCAAATGTAGACATAAGTAAACTACCAGATAATGTGAGTGATACTTTAAGACTAGTTTCAATAGGTGATTATGATCTTTGTGCTTGCATAGGGGAACACGTTAAATACACTTCAGAAATAGGTAGATTTAAAATTATGAGTACTGATTATATTGATGGTAAATTAAGAATTAGATTTAAACTTGAAGGTACAACATATCAAGAGAACTAAATTAATTAAAAGCAATATCATGATGAATAGAATGAAAGTTTTAGCAATGATTTTCGGGCTTTTGCTGGCCAATTTCTCATATGCAGAGAATAGGGAGAAAGAGGAAACAAAATCCGACGAATATTATGTAGCTGCTTATGTATGGCCATCGTGTCACGACGATCCGTTAGGACGAGCAAAGTTATGGGCGGACGGCATTGGCGAATGGGAAGTGATAAAAAAAGGCAATCCAAGGTACGAAGGCCATTACCAGCCTCGCCAACCGCTCTGGGGTTACGAGTTGGATAACGACCCGGAAGTAGTGGAACGATGGATTGATGTTGCCGTTGATCATGGCGTAAATGTATTCGTGTACGACTGGTATT
>DAIPML010000330.1:0-3620 GCA_036768735.1 Clostridiales bacterium
GGTTTGACAAGCCAATTCTAATTAATTATACTCACATTATACTCCTTTGTTCATAAAAGCTAAACTTCGCAATTATTTAGCGTAACGAAAGGTTATAATATGATAATCACTATATATATTGAATAATTATGGAATTCAGTATATATAGACATGAAGTACTACAAAGGTCATTTTAGTACAGCAAAAAAATGATGATTTGAAATAGGTGTTCTAAAAAAGAGGGATATATGAAAAGCAGTAAGCATGTTATAGTTGTGGGTGGCGGAGCAGCCGGGATGGTTGCAGCGATTTCCGTTAGGAGAGTGATCTCCGATGTTACCTTAATTGAAAGAAACCCCAGAGTGGGTAAGAAGATATTAGCAACCGGAAACGGAAGGTGCAATTACACTAATACTAATTCAGAATGCGCTTATTACTATGGCGGAAATCCAGGATTTGTTCAGGACGCATTAAGTTTTTTTTCAGCTCAGGATACTATCCGCTTTTTTGAAAAATTAGGAATTGAACCGAAGGAGGAAGAGCTGGGTAAGGTTTTTCCTATGTCTGAACAGGCATCCAGTATTCTGGATGTTTTATTGTATGAACTAAACAGGCTTGGAGTTAATATTATTTGTGACACCTTTGTAAAAAATATAAAAAAGGAAAAAGGAATCTTCGTTGTTGAGGCTGAAGGCGGTGGTGTAATTTCAGGAGATCGGGTTATTATCGCTACCGGTGGCAAAGCCATGCCTTCAAGTGGTTCCGACGGCAATGGTTATGAGCTTGCAGTAAAATCAGGGCATCGAGTTACAGATGCCTTTCCTGCTCTTGTTCAAATAATGCTTGAAGGTAATTTTTTTAAGCGCATTGAAGGAGTTAAAGTTGTTGGTACAGCAGAAATTATTCACGAAAATAAAACTATAGCAAAGGACAGCGGAGATATTCTGTTTGCAAATTACGGAGTATCGGGTCCACCTGTTTTGCAGATAAGCAGAAGAGCAGGAGAATTGCTCAATGAAGGCAAGGAAGCTTATCTAAAAATAATTCTGATGGATAAGCAGGAAGATGATGTTTTAAAGCTTATAGAAAAACGTATTAAATCAAATATGAACAAGCCGATTGATTTTAGTTTTGTAGGGCTGATAAATAAAAGACTCATTCCTGTTATATTATCCGAAGCAGGTATTAATGATATAAAACGTCCTGTGTCTGGATTATCCAATATTGAGCAGAAAAGAATAGCTCATATTTTAACAGACTGGCGTTTTAAAGTCCGTGGCACAAAAAGCTGGCCAAGCGCACAAGTAACCGCAGGTGGTGTAAATACAGAAGATATCGACCCAAAAACTATGGAATCCAAGCTTGTTAAGGGCTTGTATTTTGCCGGTGAAATTATGGATGTTGATGGCTGTTGCGGCGGGTTTAATCTTCAATGGGCTTGGTCTTCCGGTTTTGTAGCAGGTCAAAATGCTGCAAGATAAGAAAGTTATTTCATTTTTTGTTTCGCTGTAATAACTCGAAAATTATTTTACCATAAGCATGAAATAGATGATTTTACTGCAAAAACTCGAAAATCATCGTATTTCAATCATAAAAACCTTTATTCCGGTATTTTATGCCTGAAATACGTTCTTTTCTGATACTATAAATTTATGTTTACTCAACAGTATGCGGTTTTGCAGTAAAATCAATAGATAAGCATGAAAAAAATACTTTTTTGATATGATAATGTTAATGATAATGATTATGATTATGATTATGTATATTTATTCAACAGAATAGATCTTCGCAGTGAAATAATGTTTACTTACCTCTTTGAACAGGAGTTAATATGATAAGAATTTCAAATATTAAAATTGGTATAGAAGAAGCGGTAAATAAAGACTTAGAACAGAACGCTTTATGTTCTGCTGTATTGTCTCAGCTTCGTATAAAGAGCAGTGATTTGAAAAAGGTTAGTATCTTTAAAAAATCAATCGATGCGAGAAAGAAAGAAAAAATATTTTTTGTATATACCGTTGACGCAGATATTGTAAATGAAAATCGGTTTCTCAATAAGCCTGCATTCAAGGGAGTCATACCCACACCGGATATGTCATATAAAAATTTGATGAGTGGTACTGAGAAGATGGCTAATAAGCCTATTATTGTTGGCATGGGACCTTCCGGGCTTTTCGCAGGTCTTTTTTTGGCAAGGAGGGGCTATAGCCCTATCATACTTGAAAGAGGAGAGAATGTGGATGCGAGAACCGCAAAGGTAGCAGCACTCTGGGAAAGTGGCATTCTTGACTCGGAGAGCAATGTGCAATTCGGTGAGGGCGGAGCAGGTACATTCTCTGACGGTAAGCTTACAACTCTTATAAACGATGCAAGGTGTCATGCGGTTTTGCAGGAGTTTGTTGATGCAGGAGCTCCTTTGGAAATCATGTTCAGTAATAAACCTCATATCGGTACAGATATTTTAAAATCCGTAGTAAAGATTATACGAGAAAAAATTATTTCATATGGCGGAGATGTTAGATTTAACAGTAAGGTAACTGATTTTACTATAGGGAATGGAAAGCTTAAAGCACTTGAAATAAACGGGAATGAATATATACCTTGTGAAACAGTTTTACTGGCAATAGGTCACAGTGCAAGAGACACTTTTTTTAAATTGCATGAAAAAGGCATAGTAATGACTGGGAAACCCTTTTCGATCGGAGTTAGAATAGAACATCCCCAGGAACTCATAAATAAAGCGCAATATGGAACCAACACTATTGCGAAAATTGGAGCAGCAGACTATAAGCTTTCATACCATTCGGCTTCAGGAAGATCCGCATATACCTTTTGCATGTGTCCGGGAGGTTTTGTTGTTGCAGCGGCATCAGAACAGGGGTATTTAGTTACAAATGGTATGAGCGAATACAAAAGAGACGGATTTAATGCTAATTCTGCTCTTCTTGTGGGAGTTACCCCTGCTGACTTTGGAAGCAACCATCCTCTTTCAGGTGTTGAATTTCAAAGAAAATGGGAGAGATTGGCGTTCGAAGCAGGAGGGGGAGGCTATAGAGCGCCTGCTCAGCTTGTTGGTGACTTTTTGGCAGACAAGCTTAGCACTAAATGGGGCAGCATCAAACCGACCTATAAACCCGGTGTTGTTTTTGCTCGTATTAAGGACTGCCTTCCCGATTATGTGGTTGAAACGATGAAAGAAGCGATTCCTTATTTTAATACAAGAGTAGCGGGATTTGCTATGCAGGACGCAATCTTGACAGGCGTCGAAACCAGAAGCTCTTCTCCTATAAGGATTTTAAGGAATTCTGATTTCATTTCAAATATCTACGGCATATATCCTGTGGGGGAGGGAGCGGGTTATGCCGGAGGAATCATGTCTTCTGCTGTGGATGGTATAAAAGCAGCTGAAAAGATTATTCAAAAATATTCTCCGTGGAGTATGTGAACAAATACTAAACATCAAGTCTCGTTTTTAACGTATTTTGGGAAAAGAATGCATAAAAGATAGGCGAAAAAAGTGGTGAGCCCACTTTTTTACTTTTTAACCCCAAATATTCGGTTTGCTAATCGCTTAATAAAGGACTGTTCCTTTTTTACTCCGGTATTGCCGGTAGTGTTTGAAGATGCTCCAGCAATATTGC
>DAIPML010000331.1:0-3591 GCA_036768735.1 Clostridiales bacterium
TGAGAGACGAACTTAAGGTTCCATCCGGTCAACGGCATGAGATCTGCAGAGCAGCCCATGCGGAGCAAAATGCTATTGTTCAGGCGGCTTATTCCGGCACCAGCGTAAAGAACAGTGTTATGTATGTAACAACACAACCCTGTGTATTGTGCGCAAAGCTCATAATAAATGCCGGAATCACAAAAATTATGTTTAAGGGAGACTATCCCGATACCTTGGCAATGGAGCTTTTGCAAGAAGCCGGGGTTAGGGTTGTTAAATATGAGGAATAGAGTGAAGTACGCCTGCATCAACATTAAAGGGCGGTGAGCATCTGAGCCTCGTTATATTGCCTGAGAATTTGGTTACAATATGGATATGATGCGGTTGATTAAAATAATGGAGGGAATTGCTTGTTCCGTTTTTCGCGATGCAAAATAACGTACTTTAATTTATGTACTTGCGAAGCAAGCTATAATCTCAACACGCCATTTGTTATGGCATAACGAAATTTTTTGAATACATAAATATTATCAATAGAGTTTTAAGTAATTCGGTAACAGCATTATTTTTATATAAAAACATAATCAAGCGTTTGGTAAATCAGTTGAGTTTTATGAAACGCTCGCGATGTAAAGCGTATTTTGCAAGCAAAAACGCATGTTGTACACAAACCGCATAATGAAGCTGCTAAAGTACCTGCGACGCATAATTCACACAAGTGTTCGTTGAATGCAGCGAAAGCGGGATTGCTTAAGAAGATTAACGATGATATAGAGGATATATAAGAGGTGCCTGAATAATGATGATAGAATATATTATACCCTTTGCAGTTGCATTGATTGTTTCTTTTTTCTCAAGCCCTATTGCAAAAAAAATTGCAGTACGGCTTAATGCCATTGATGTACCAAAAGATGAGCGGAGGATCCATAAAAAACCCGTTGCTTTAATGGGCGGGGTTGCAGTAATTATAGGTTTTGCCGTCTCGATTCTTTACACATTTCTCGTTTATGAGCCTGAAAATACTGCAAATTGGTTTTCCAGTCTTCCAACCATGAAAGTAGTAGGCTTTTTAGTTGGTTTGGTTATAGTAGTAGTCATGGGTATCATTGATGATATTCATCCATTGACCTCAAAAGTTAAGTTTCCGATTCAATTAATTGCTGCCGCAGTTGTTGTTTTAAGCGGAACACAAATTAAATTTATCACCGTGTCTGTAAGTGATATCAGGTATATTCCTGTTAACGAAATATTGTCAATAATATTGTCAATTTTGTGGATAGCAGGTATCACGAACGCAGTTAACCTTATAGACGGTTTAGACGGGCTTGCAGCAGGGGTTTCAGGAATAGCGGCTCTGTCTCTGTTTGTCGTGTCTGTTATGATGACGCCTGATATTCACATTGTTTTTGCTATCTTGTACGTTGCATTGGCAGGTTCCATTATGGGCTTTTTACCATATAACTTTAACCCGG
Source organism: Clostridiales bacterium (assembly GCA_036768735.1). Lineage (GTDB taxonomy): Bacteria > Bacillota > Clostridia > DSM-8532 > DSM-8532 > JAAYGP01. The sequence continues at coordinate 1,455 of DAIPML010000331.1, forward strand.
CAAAAATTTTCTTAGGCTCTACCGGAGCATACTTTTTGGGCTTTGTTTTTGCAGTTATATCCATCGAAGGAGCAACTAAAGCATACACTGCTTTGACGATGATTGTTTCGCTGATAGCTTTGGGCTTCCCAATCTTTGATATGCTATTTGCTATTATCAGACGTACGATGAATAGGAAACCCATTGGTGAAGGTGACAGAGGGCACATTCATCACCGCTTGGTTGACATGGGGATTTCACCTAAGTTTTCAGTCATAATCTTATATGTTGTAAGTGGGGCTTTAGGTCTTATATCCATACTACTTGCAAACAAGGGTCTTTTGCCTGCAATTATTCTTGTTGTTATCATTTCTGTTTTTGTAGTAGCAGGTGCCAGATATCTTTCGGAAATTATCGGAAGCAGGCAGCAAGATATGAACCAAAAGGATGCTGAAAAAGAAAGCACAGAGCACAAAGAAAAGCCCGCAATAAACCAGTAAGCCTAGGGAGACTGCACGGAAACCCGACCTTTGTGAAGAAATCACGTATAAAAGTGTTTATTTAAACGAAGTTATGCGTGTTTCAGGCCTTATAAATTTCGCAGTTAAATAAATATACTTTTTAGAGCAGACTAATAGGAGCTGGTTCTTATGATGTATGAATTGTAACCTTTAGGAGCTGGTTCTTATTATGTATGGCTTGTCACCTTAGCTTTTGCGTAGGCTCCTTCAAGAAACGTTATGCATCTGGATATTTGCGGCTTTTTTCGGTATTTGTGTAAAAGACCGAACCAAAAATCTATAGACTGACATTCTGTGCATGAGTCTAAGCGTTTGATAATAGCATTAAATATTTGTTAATTAAACCAACCTTATTTTAATGAATTATAATGGAGTAAATAAAATGAAGAAAAAACCTGTAATACTAACAGTCTTTGGAACGAGACCAGAGGCTATAAAAATGGCACCTCTGGTTAAAGTCATAGAAGAGTCTGATGATTTTGTATCTAAAGTATGCGTCACTGCACAACACAGACAAATGCTGGATCAGGTTCTTGAAATTTTTAATATAAAACCGGATTACGATTTAGATATAATGAAAAACCGGCAAACTCTAAGTGGCGTCACAAAAACAGCTTTAGAGGGCTTAGAAGAGATTTTGGGCAGTTTAAAACCAGATATGGTTTTGGTACATGGCGACACAACAACAACCTTTTCAGCCGCTTTAGCTGCTTTCTACGCAAAAATAGCCGTTGGGCATGTGGAAGCAGGGCTTAGAACTTATAATAAATACTTCCCGTTTCCTGAGGAAATAAATCGCAAGCTTACAGGGTGTATTGCTGATTTGCATTTTTCGCCGACCGTAAATAATTATAATAACCTGGTGAAAGAGGGTATCAATCCCGAAGCAATACATATAACAGGGAACACTGTTATGGATGCGCTTAAGTTTACGGTGTCAAAGGATTACAGTTTTGAAAATGAGGTCTTAAATAATATAGATTACGCCGGAAAGCGGATAATTGCAGTAACCGCTCACCGCCGTGAGAACTTAGGGAAGCCGCTTGAAAATATATGCCTTGCCTTTAAGGAGATACTTAATAGGGATGAGGACGTGGAGATTATATATCCAGTGCATTTGAATCCTGCTGTTCAAGAAACGGCGAGAGGCATTTTAAGCGGAATTCCACGCATGCATTTATTGGATCCAATACAAGCTAGAGACATGCATAACCTTATGGCACGGTCATACCTTGTTCTTACCGATTCCGGAGGTCTTCAGGAGGAAGCTCCGTCATTAGGGAAACCTGTTTTGGTTCTTCGTAATGAGACAGAGCGCCCGGAGGCAGTTAAGGCAGGCACAGTAAAAGTGATAGGAACAGATTGCCAGAGAATAATTAATGAAACAGATCAGCTTCTTAATGATAAAGCCGAATACACAAGGATGGCTCAAAGTGTAAATCCTTATGGTGATGGCAACGCGTCAGAAAGAATTCTTCAAGCAATGCGATATTGGTTCGGCATTTCCGATAAAAGGCCTGAACCGTTTAGTGCCGGATATTAGTTTTTTACTCAACTTTCCCACCTCAGCTTGTGAGTAGTATTTTGAAGCGCTGGTACCGACATGCTTAGGTGTGATGTCACACCGCCGTCGATAG
>DAIPML010000332.1:0-3587 GCA_036768735.1 Clostridiales bacterium
CCACCATGCATGGGGTAGAAGCATTAAGGATATCGTACTAAGATATAAAGCAATGCTATTGCAGGTCACGCGCATATAGCTAATTATTACGGAAGTGACACAGTATTGTATGAATAAAAAGTGTGTTGAGATGTAAAACGAAACTCCTTTATGCTTCAAAGCCCCGCAGTAGTATTCCTCTTATAGTCTAATGTTCTATTTAGGAAATCTTTAGGTCTCATCAGTGTGTACCTTTTAAAAACAGTAGAAAAATACTGGCTTGATGCAAATGACAGTTTATACGCCACTTCGGTTATTGTTAAATCGGAATTGATTAACAAACCTTTGGCAATTTCAATCTTCCTGCGTAAAACATATTCACGCGGCGGTATGCCAATCTCTCTTCTAAAATTTGTTTGAAATCGAGTAAGTGATAATTGTGCAATCTCAGATAGCATTGACACGCTTATATCCTCATATATATTTTTATCAATATAATCAAGAATACTTTGCATACCCGAATAATGAACGGTCTCTATCATCCTTTCACATTCAGCGACATGAATAATGAAGTTTGAAGCAAGATTGCGGATAATGGTGTTTCTGAAAGTCGAATTACTGTCACAAGCAGTGAAGATATCGTCCAGCATGAACTTTAGCCTGTCCGTTCCCTTAAAAGCTCTTCTTTTCATATTCTTTAAGGCTTTCTGGATCAGCCCGCTCTCGTCGGTACTGACGCCTATGCTGTATGTTTTCAGTTTTTCAGGATCAATTATCATGTAATACAGAAGTAACTTGTCTTCAGGATAATTTGCAGTGCTGTGCAGTTCATTCGGGTATGTGACAAACACCTCTCCGCTTTCCACTGTATATTCATTACCCCCAACTGTGTAGATCTGTTTCCCTTTTGCAATAAGCACGATTTCCATCATCCCCTGATGATCATGGGGCTCGATAGGAGGATGCGCTTTCGTATAGTTGACTCTGCCAAGCATGAAAAGACAGTCTTCCTGTGAAGGAAAAGTCACTACCATGCGTTCTTTGCCCATCATGCTTCTTTTAATCATACCTCTACTCCTGTCTATCACTTCATATAGCTGTATAAAATTATATCATGATATAAAATTGAAAGACAATCATACTGTAAAGTTATACACTTTTAGTATAAAACGCATAAAATGATCGGAAGCATTGATAAGATTTTATATTATCGCGTAATTAAAAGGATCATTTGCTTTCTCGATGCAATATGAGGTGATCATGTAATGAATTATTCAACTAAAGAAAACCGTCGTGAAAACATTCTTAAGGCAATCAGATTTGAAAAGCCGGAGTACATTCCTATGAGTTTTTACTTTAATGATGCCTGCTGGCAATATTACCGGCAGGAAGACCTCTTTGATCTCAAAGAATCCCATAAGTTCCTGTTTCCTGATTTCAAAAGGCCTGTTACAAAATATATTCCTCACTTTTCGACGGTTGCTAGAAAAGATTCGCCTTTTACAGATGATTGGAGGTGCCTTTGGAAAACTTCCATTGATGGGATTACCGGAACGGTCATCGGGCACCCGCTGGCTGACTGGTCTGCATTAAAGGATTATAAAGCTCCTGATCCGGGAAAATGTATGGGTATCGGATCTGTTGACTGGAATGTTGTTGATTCATCCATTGCAAAGCTCAAGGCAAACGGAGAAGTTACATATGGCAGGATGAGGCATGGGCATACATTCATGCAGCTGGCCGATATCCGTGGCTATCAGAATCTTCTCTTTGATATGACTGATGATGAGCCCAATTTGAGAATACTGATCGACATGGTTGAAGAATTCAATAAAGCCATTATAGAAAAGTATCTGGCAATGGACATCGATATAATGCTTTATCCTGAGGATCTGGGCATGCAAAGGGGACCTATGATCTCCCCGTATTACTTCAGAAAATATATAAAACCCAGCTACCAGCGTTTAATGAAACCTGCCCGCAGTAAAGGTGTTATAGTTCATATGCACTCGGACGGAGACATTCGTGATCTGATCGACGACCTGATCGATGGCGGAGTTGAAGTAATCAACCTTCAGGATCTGGTGAACGGCATCGATTGGATTGCAGACAAATTTGCAGGCAAGGTCTGCGTCGAGCTTGATATTGACAGGCAGTCAGTTACACGCTTCGGCTCACCGCACCAAATCGACAGCCTTATCCAGGAGGAGGTTAGTAAAATAGGCAGGAAAGATGGTGGAGTTATGATGATTTACGGAGTTTATCCGGGTGTACCGCTTGAAAATATTAAAGCGGTGATGGATGCTATGGAAAAATATGCTTTCTATTTCAATTGAGCATCCGGATCCCACAACAGCCTGGATATGATATAGGCGCGTAATTCATTGAGGTCGGTTCCACCCCCTGCCGCCCCATTGGCTTGCTCGAAAACACCCTTTACGTGATTGCGAACCATAGCTTGTATGTTTGGCTGCAAGACATTCCAATTGGGATGAGGTGTGGGATAATGGGCAAAGCAAGTGGTACTGTGTAGAAGTTAGCAGTGGGTAATGGGGGATTTTATACAGTACTATTTATCCCTGGGATCCAAATATGGCTAATTCCTGTCGGTCCAGAATAAACATGCGTCCGTCCCATTTCAAAGTATTCAGAATATAGCCGAGGGAATCTGCATGATATCTTCCGGCGATTTGCTGGTAAGCCAACAAATCATAAACCTTATCATAATTGAAATCTACCGGATATAGCCCGCTTAAGGGGTCTACCCAGCCGGTTACGGGTTCTTTCAGCTTTCCGTCTTCATTATAAATTTCATTTAAATATTCGGGCTCCCTCAGAAATATGTCAATCAGGTATACTGTATCATTGCTTTTGCTTGTAACTTTAACCTTGTAATTGTCTTGATAAACAACATCATATTCATACTGCTGATTATACACATCGGAGTCAAATAACAGGCGCGCCGAAATGTTTACGAAAGAATAAACATATTGATAATATGTTCCGCCACTCCCGCCAGTAGCAATGCTGATCATGATGTCATCTATCCCGTCCCCTGTAAAATCCCCCAGGAACAATGCGGGACTATACCCTGCGTTTTCCTTTAAGAGTATGTTTACAAAAGCTCCTGTTGCTCCGTTCTGTATGACAAGTGTAATATTTTGTATGAACGGCGAACCAGCTGTTTTTGTACCAGTCAGGTATACATTATCAACAATTTTGTCACCATTTACATCTCCCTGTGCAAATGCGACAATTTCAGGGTTTCCCCTTCGATTAAAATAATTATGCATAACAAACACCCTTTTAACAGATATTTTTCATATTATCTTATTCGGAGTGCTGTGATTTTGCTATTGAGCGCAAACTCGTTTATCATTTTCCTGCTCAGTTTGTCACTATGCACAACAATATCCTCGTATGATGAAATAATAGGGTTTTCGCTTTTTTGCTTGAAATATGAATATGTGGCTGAACCGCTCCATTAAAGTAAATATCACTCCACCTGTGGTAATGGGCTCCTGTATTTTTCCATTCCATATCAACAAATGCTGTTATAGACCCATTTCCTCTCTGGTTTCAGAAAATACCTTTATCGCAAAATCCAG
>DAIPML010000333.1:0-3570 GCA_036768735.1 Clostridiales bacterium
TTCTTGCTGCTCTGAAATGTGAAACTGAAGTAAGATAGCTTTTGTCAGCATGATTAACGACTCTGGGATCATATGGCTTGTTCTTATCTTTTTTTAGCTCCTCAATGACTATACTATTTATGCCTTCATCATAATAACCCACTCTATGATAGGAGGGATCATTATTTACAGGTCTTTCGGCAACTCTAAGTAAAAGAATATATTCGTCTTTAAATTTTGCCACACCAGGGTTAAATACACCGATAACTTCGAAATCTTCCCTTGAGGGCTTTATGTCCTTCATGGTGATTATTGGGTTATTTTTGTATCGTATTATAGCCATAGTTACCTCACAACGTTATATATAATCTGCTTTTCGTTACCGTTCTTTGTTACCTTACTTTTTAATTTTATTACTTGTTTGTTCCTTTGTCAATAGGAAAAGAAATATTGTTTAGAAATAATTTATTAATTTTCTTAGTCATTTTATCTAAGGATTAATTTTTTTATAAGACGTTTATTGGTTACTTTTCTCATGTTTTCACTCCTTTTGTTATGTATTGTTAGTCTTTCGTTATACTTTGTTTCCTGTTTTGTTACTATTGTTTGCTAGTTTGTTAATATAAATCTTGATTATTCTTTTAAACTATACTATTATAAGAGTAACAGCGAAAGTGATATTGTATAAGCAATTACAGTACACCGCATAACGGCAGGATTTGTTTGGCTATACCTCATACAGGAGCAAAGCAATACATCATTGGGCGGCTTGCTCAAAAGTTCTTACATCGATGCGAACGAAGATGATTTTACTTAACAATAGATTACAGATTGGTGGAATTTTTATATGAAAAACAAACGGGTTTCAATGCAAACAATTGCAGATAAGCTTAGTATTTCAAAGGTAACGGTATTCAAGGCACTAAATAATCAACCTGGTGTCAGTTTAGAGTTAAAGGATAAAATAATAAAGGTTTGCAATGAATTAGGATATGATAAATGGTCAAATAACACCTTAAAAAGAAACTATAAGCTTGCTTTTATAGTTCCAAAACGCTTTTTTTTAGAAAACGAAAACTTTTATTCTTCAATATATTATTATCTTAATAAAGAATGTGTAACCGAAAATTTTCAATTATCCCTTTTTATAATTGACTCTCATTCAGAGATAAATTGCATTATCCCCTCTCCTATATTAAGCGGTGAATTTAACGGAATATTTGTTGCCGGAGAAATGAATATTTCTTTTTTAAATACTCTGGTGGCGAAAAAAACACCTGTTGTCTTTATTGATTTTTATATTTCAGGCTTTAATTCTGATTGCATAATAGTTGATAATTACTATGTTGGCTATGTTGCCGCTAATTACCTAATAGATAAAGGACACGAGAAAATAGGTTTTTTAGGTAATCCAAAACAAACAACCAGTATTTCCGACAGGTTTTTTGGGTATAGGAAAGCTTTAATGGCAAATGATTTTGAATATAATGAAAGCTGGAATATTGTTAACAATGACCCCGTTACAGGCTTTTACCATTTAGATTATGAGCTGCCCAGTGTATTACCTACAGCATATATATGCCATTGCGATATGGCAGCTTATTTTCTTATGCAAAAGCTGACTACTGCTAAAATTAAAGTGCCTGATGACATTTCAATTATAAGCTTTGACAATACCCAGCTTAGCCAAGACTGTAACCCACCGCTTACAACAATCGATATCAGCACTAAGGAATTTGCTAAAAAAGCTTTGGAACAAATGGAAACAAGGCTTAAAGAACCGACCGTTCCCTGCCACAGAGAGTATATTCATACAAGCCTTATCGAACGCAGCTCTGTTAAAAAACTTGAAAAATTGGATTGTGCGCTTTAATAAAGCCTATACACTCTTGCTTCGTATGGATTAAGCTTTAGATTATTTTTATTATCTTTATCGCTTAACTGATAGTTCCCTGTTAAGAGCTCATTTATGCTTAAGCAATCAGGCAGTGAATACGAAACGTTTCCGCTACTGAAATTCAGCACCACAAAATAGCTTTCCTCGCCCATAGATCTTTTGTATGCAAAAATATGCTCATTATCAGCATCAAATAATTCATAATCCCCATAAACAAACGCAGGATATTCTTTTCTAAGCTTAATCAGCTTTTTATAGTAGTGAAATATGGAATCGGGATTTTCTAAAGCCTTTTCAACATTTATTGCTTTGTAATTCGGATTTACATTTATCCATGGCACTCCTTTTGTAAAGCCACCATGGATGCTATCATCCCATTGCAATGGAGTTCTTGCATTATCTCTGCCCTTTTGATATATTGCCTGCATAACCTGTTCTACGGGTAGTTTTTTTTCAAAGACAGCTTCACGATACATATTGAGTATTTCAATATCCCTATAGTCATCTATAACCGGAAACTGCACATTGGTCATACCGATTTCATCGCCTTGATAAATATACGGTGTTCCTTTTAGCGTCAGAAGTAAGGTCGCTAGCATCTTTGCGCTTTCTACCCGGTATAAGCCGTCATCTCCAAAACGCGATACAATTCTGGGTGCATCATGGCTGCCAAAAAATATGCTGTTCCACCCGTTTACGAGATCAGTTTGCCATTTAGTAATTATTCGTTTTAACTCAGGCAGTGTCCATGAAACCGTTTCCCATTTATTACCTGCCCCTACATCTATGTCCATGTGTTCAAATTGGAATACCATGTTTAATTCTTTACGACTTTCGTCTGCAAACAATTTTGCATCCTCAAGTGTTACATTTGGTGTTTCTCCAACAGTCATTATGTCATATTTGGACAATACCTCACTGTTCATTTCCTGTAGATATTCGTGAAGCAATGGACCGTTGACAAAATATTTTCCTCCCCAATGATAACCCGGCTGGTCAGTTTCAACATCCGGCAGCGATTCTTCCTTTGAGATGTAATTTATAACATCCATTCTGAACCCATCAACACCTTTATCAAGCCACCACTTCATCATTTGGTATATATCTTTCCGTACATTCGGGTTGTCCCATCGTAAATCCACCTGCTTCTTGCTGAAGATATGAAGATAATACTGCTTGGTATTCTCATCATATTTCCAGGCAGGGCCTCCAAACGCTGAACTCCAGTTGTTCGGTTCCATGTTATTTTTTCCGTCACTCCAAAAATAATAGTCCCTGTAAGGATTATCAACAGAAGATTTTGATTCAATAAACCATTGGTGCTCATCTGAGGTGTGATTAACAACCAGATCCATAATCAGCCTTATATCCCTCTTATGAAGACCATCAATAAGCTCCTGCCAATCTTCAAGCGTTCCAAACTCATCCATTATATCAAAATAATCACTGACATCGTAACCATTATCATCATTAGGTGATTTATAAACAGGTGAAAGCCAAACAACATTAATGCCCAACTCCTTGAGGTAATCAAGCTTTGATATAATACCTCTCAGGTCTCCTATTCCATCGTTATTGCTATCTTTAAAGCTTCTAGGATATATTTGGTATACAACAGCTTCTTTCCACCATTTTCTGCTTTGCATATTTTGTTTATTATCATCCATAACATTATATCTCCTTCATAATACAGC
>DAIPML010000334.1:0-3541 GCA_036768735.1 Clostridiales bacterium
AGAAGGATAACCCAAGTTACCGGAACGCTCCCCCAAGAAAGATAACCCCAAAATACTGTGGGGAGTTGAGGAAGTTTGGTATGTAACCAATATTAAAGGCTGTTCTGCAACAAAGTCATGAGCCTCTTTTTATAGCCAAGAAAAGCTTCCGAGTACAGCATATCACGTTTTCTGGGCCTTTCAAAATCAATAACAACATCGTCAATTACCGAACCAGGTCTTTTGCTCATAATTAACACTCTATCAGAAAGATAAATCGCTTCTTCGATGTCATGAGTAATAAAAAGAACTGTTTTACGATGATTTTCCCATACTTCGGTGAGCCAATCCTGCATGCTGTATCGGGTTAACGCATCCAGTGCACCGAAAGGTTCATCTAAAAGAATAATATCACCGTCCATAAGCCAAGTCCTAAGTAGTGCTGCCCGTTGTCGCATTCCTCCGGATAATTCATTGGGGTATGCATTTTCAAAGCCTGATAACCCAAATTCACTGACGAGATTTTCAAGGTTTCTGGTATCTGTATTTTTTAAAGTACCCGCCAATTCCAAAGGAAGAACAATATTTTTCCAGACAGTGCGCCATGGAAGAAGTAAATCCTTTTGAAGCATATAAGCAAGATGGGGAGAATGATCCCTTATGTTCCGATCATTTACGATTACAGTTCCTAAGTAATCTTTTTCAAGTCCTGCTATGGTTCGAAATAGTGTACTTTTTCCACAGCCGCTAGGACCTATTAAAGAAACAAAGCTCCCTTTTTCAACCGAAAGTTCAACATTGTCCAAAACCGGCAGTATTTCACCGTTCATTTCAAATGTCTTGCTTAATCCTTTTATTTCAACAACCGGTTCCACTTTCATCCCCCCTGCAAATTAGTGTCTACACAAAATGCATGATGCACGAGAACAGTTTTAATGCTTTCACCGTATTACCTTGTGAGCTATCTTACCCAACTTTCCTACCTCAGCTCGCAAGTAGTGTTTTGTAATTTGAGCTTCTTATTTTATCTTCACTTGTTTAAAAACTCATTTGTATATGCCTTTGTAACATCCACTTTTTCTGCAATAAAACCATTCTCGAAAAGCCAGTTCATATATCTTTCCCAGACTTCTTGCTTTTGCATTCCCCAATATGGAGCATCATCCTGATATTTTGATGCAAGGAACTTCTGGCTTTCAAGAACCAATTCATTGTCCAATTCCGGAGCGTGCTTAAGTAAAATCTTAGAAGCACCCTCGGGATTATCCATTGAATACTGATAGCCCTTCTCAACAGCCTTCATAAATTTCTTAACCATATCATTTTCTTTAATAATAACCTCTTCACTGGTAACGATTACTGGTGTGTAATAATCAAACACCTCGGCTACTTCACCAAGATCAATATAATTTAGCTCCATGCCCTTTAATTTCGCCTCTATTCCTGCCCATCCTTCAAAAATCCATGCATAATCTATTTCTCCGGTTGCAGAAGTCTGGAAAAAATCAGCGTCTCCGGTTGTAATTATTTGCAGCTTTTCAGGGTCTCCTCCATCTTTTTCAATTAAATATCGAAGTGTTGCTTCCTCTAAAGGTGAACCCCAGCCACCGTATTTTTTATTTTCAAAATCCTTTGGCGTGACAATTCCCTTTTCCTTTAGGGAAGCAAAGCCTGATGTGTTATGCTGTATTACGGCGGATAGTGACACTACAGGAATGCCCTCACTGCGTGCAAATATAACACTTTCCTGGTAACTGACGCCAAACTGAGCAGAGCCAGCGGCAACGATCTGTTCTGCGGTTCCTTCCTGAGGTTGTATTATCTCAACATCAAGGCCTTCGCTTTGAAAATACCCCTGTTCTAACGCAACATAAAGCCCTGTATGATTTGTATTTGGTGTCCAATCCAAAACAACTGTTATTTTACTATTTTCCTGTCCGGCACACCCGGATAACACCATCGAAAAAGCAATAAGTAATAAGCACAAAATATTAATTTTCTTCATAAATAGGTCTCCTTTTAATCAATTTCTTTTCAAGATAAGATATCAAAAAAAATATACTAAGACTTAACAATATAATTATAAAAACATCAGCAAACAAAGCTGCGGTTTTGTATGTTTTCATAGCACGGGTTAAAAATATTCCAAGCCCCTCCTTTGCACCTGCCCATTCAGATAAAACAGCTCCCGTAACACTATAGGCTGCTGCAATTTTAAGTCCTGAGAAAAATTGGGGCATGGCCTGTGGCACTCTGACCTTCCACAAAATTTGTGCCGGTGTTGCTCTCATAATTTTCAAAAGCTCATCTAATTCAGGCTCGGTTGATGTAAGTCCTTGGACAAGCCCTACCGTGATCGGGAAAAAACAAACGAGTACGACAATAAGTATTTTGGGCAAGATTCCAAACCCAAACCAAATCATAAATAGTGGAGCAAGGACATAAAGCGGTATAGTCTGGCTAATCACCATATATGGCCACAAAATGCTATATAAAACCTTATGCTTTACCATAAGAAGTGATATACCGGCAGAAAGCACTAAAGCGGATAAAAATCCTGTAACAACCTCCAATAGTGTTACTGCACCGTGACGCATTAAAATTGGGAACGACTCAACAAGAGCCGCAAACACCTTACTTGGTGCCGGAACTAAATATTCAGGGGTTTTTAAAACATAAACTATCCCCTCCCATAGCACCAGAACTAAGGCAAAGGAAACGGGCAGGCTAATCTTCCCTGTATTTGCCAACCTTTTCATCTATCGTCACACCTCCAGGTCTATAGTCAATTTTAACTACAGATACAACTCTTGCCGCACCTTCCTGAACGCATATGTTATTAGCATTCTTAACAATATCAAGAAGAACATCCAATTCCCCTTCCATTGTTGTTTCCATTGGTCCAACTGTATATTTAACTCCACTGCTCTTAATATAGTCAATAACTTTGTCCACCACATCATAGATTCTTGCTTCCTCAACAACAGGCAAAACCTGCAGACTTAAATTTGATACGGACATAAAAAAACCTTCCTTTCCTATTCAACTTACCATATTCCTTTTTTCTTATTCTTTTTGCATATTTCTTTTTCATTCTACCCAATGCTTTTCATATCAGTACATTCTGTTAATATAGAAACAAAAAACCGCCGGGAAAGGCGGTTGGTACCAGAATCACCCTTCCCTACGCCGGTATGATCCGGATCAGGTTATGCGGTCGGAGTTGATTACTCCCTCTCAGCTAGCTTGCACCAGCTCCCGCAGGCATATATTCAATTGAATTAACACTATGATAATACAGTCGCATCCAGCTGTCAAGAAAATTTTGCATTGGTACATTCCTTACAATACCTCTGGTTCGTTTAGATGACTGCTACGGCTCCATAGTAAATTGGAATAATTAGAAATACGATCCAGCTTGGGATGCGATTTCTCTTATTAATTAACTTCTGGTTTATGCTGCATTCAAGCTTTATTTTTCACACACAGGATTTCATTTGGCATTTTTCAGCAGATGGTGTGGATACTACATTTTGTATACTCAAGAGCCAATTTTTAAAAA
>DAIPML010000335.1:0-3466 GCA_036768735.1 Clostridiales bacterium
GCAACAGGATACTACAACCAAACAAAGCAACAGGATACTACAACCAAACAAAGCAACAGGATACTACAACCAAACAAAGCAGCAGGATACTACAGCCAAACAAAGCAACAGGATACTACAGCCAAACAAAGTAGCAGGGTACTACAGCCAAATAAAACAAAAAGAGTACTACAGCCGAATAAAGCAAGCCAGAAGCTAAGGAAGAACAAACGAAATCCGATAGGACAAAGGATCCAATTCACCCGGACTTAGCTGACGAACAGGAACAGAAGCAGAAATGGGAATGGGAATAAGATTAAGAAGAAATTGCACAGGAATAAAATAATATGACTAAAAAAACAATTGAGCTGCTTGCGCCCGCAGGAAGCCCCGATGCATACAGAGCTGCAGTGGCAGCCGGCGCAGATGCTGTATATCTCGGAGCTAAGGGGTTTAATGCAAGACATCAAGCTGATAATTTTGAAGATGCTGATCTTGAATCAGTTATAGAAGATGCCCACATTAAAGGAATCAAAGTATATTTTGTTCTTAACACATTGCTTAAGGACAGTGAAACAGAGGAAGCGTGCAATTTGGCTTCTTTTGTTTATAATAAGGGAATAGATGCAATAATTGTTCAGGATCTTGGGCTTGCCGGTGTTCTTAAAAGGCTTGCACCTTCTCTTCCACTCCATGCCAGCACTCAGATGAGCATTCATAATTTAGATGGAGTTATAGCTGCTAAAGAGCTTGGAATAGAGAGGGTTATTCTCTCAAGAGAGCTTAGTCTTAATGAAATACAATTAATTGTATTAAATTCAGGAATGGAGATCGAAGTTTTTGTTCATGGCGCACTTTGTGTCTCGCGATCCGGTCAGTGCCTTTTAAGTAGTTACATTGGCGGACGCAGCGGCAACAGAGGACGTTGTGCTCAGCCCTGCCGACTCCCTTGGAAAACAGACGGGAAAAGCAATTTTGGGGGATATTTATTAAGCCCGAAGGATCTGATGACTCTTGAAATCCTGCCGGAGCTCATTAATACCGGTATTTCTGCATTAAAAATAGAAGGACGCATGAAATCGCCGGAATATGTGGCAGCGGTCGTTTCTGTATACAGAAAATATCTGGACATGGCAATTCAAAATACTCATGAAAACGCTCATAGATATGCAATTAATAATAACGAAGCAAAGATAAGCTCCCACTCTATTTCCATAGCCGGAGCTCATCGACGTCAAGAATCGGGTACAAAGCATTCGTCTGCCCCCAAATCTTCCGCGCTCTTAAAGCAGAGTGATATCAGTGAAAGCAATTTATATAGTGAAGGTAATCTAAATAATGAAGATAATCTAAATAATGAAGGTAATCTAAATAGTGAAGATAACCTAAATAATGAAAGCAATTTATATAACGACTTCAAAGTGGATCCGGAAGATATCCGAACACTTATGCAGGTTTTTAACAGAGGAGGTTTTACAACAGGTTACTTTAAGGACTATAGTTTCAAGAGTCTTATGAGTACCGAGCATCCCAAGCATTGGGGCGTTTTAGCCGGAACCACGCTTTCTCAAGAGGGAATTCATCAACCCAAATATGGGGGAGATGAGGAAGCCAGGCTTATACGTGTTAAGCTATCAGAAAAAATAGGAATGGGAGACGGGCTGGAAATATGGGATCCAAAAAACAATAATCCCTCTACCATATTAAGTGTAATGCTGAAGGACGGTCGCCATGTTAAAACAGCAACCCCGGGAGATACGATTCTGGTGGGTAATTTTAAGAGTGAAGTTACTCCTCAAAGCATGGTGTACAAAACTTATGGTAAAGTGCTCATGGAATCCTTGTCCGCAATAACCAAAAGCAGTATTCAAAGGATTCCCATTAAAGGGGAATTCAGTGTATTTCCTGATGAGTATCCCGTACTTGATATAGTTGACAGTGATGGAAGCTCAGTTCGCATAGTAGGAAATGAAAAAGCCCAGGAAGCCAAAGATAGGCCCGTAACATCACAACGGATTGAAGAGCAGCTGAAAAAAACAAAAGACACGCCATACTTTTTTGAATCTGTTCTTGTAAAAACAAACAATGCCTTTATACCTGTTTCGGAGATTAATTCAATGCGTCGTAAGGCTCTTGAAGAGTTAACAGAAATACGGAGAAGCTCAGTCAAAAGAACCGGAAAGTTCATTGCCCCGGCGACAAATTTCCCGGGAAATACTCAAAACGTGTCGAAAAAGAAAGAATTAAGCCTATTTTTCTATAAAGTACCGGATAAGCTTAATTGGGAAGCCCTTGATATTGGCAGGATTTATTTATCCGTAAATGATCTTGAGCAGCTTGAGGCAGTAAAGAAATATAAATCTGAGGCATATATATGGATACCCGCTATTTTGCACGATCGCCAAATGGATTGGGTAATCAATAAAATTAAACCTGTTATTGATTTAGCCGATGGGATATTGGTTGGGAATTTAGGAAGCCTTAATCGAATAAAGACAGAGTTTCCCGAAATGCCTGTTGCGTTAGATTTCCAGATGAATGTTTTAAATTCTTGGACTGCAGATGCTTTAAAAACATATTCTCCAACCAGCATTGCACTTTCTCTTGAAATGAATATCAATGAAATACAGCAGTTGAAATCACCGGGCATTCCTCTTGAGGCTTATGTCTACGGGGAAATACCTGTGATGACGATGGAGTATTGCCCCGGCAGCGGAATGGGGGAATGTACTAAAAAGTGCCGGACATGCAGAAACAGCGAAGGATACATTACAGATCGTAAGGGCAAACGTTTTTTATATAAAACAGATCCTGTGTTCCAAAGAACAACGCTTTATAACAGTAGTAAGCTAATGCTGGAGGATGTTAACCCGCTTAAGAAAAGCAATGTGGGTATTCTTCGGATTGGAGTTATGGATGAAAGCTATGAGGAGATAAGAGAAATTTGCAGTTTTTACAAAGAGCAATGGATTGGTGACAATGAGAAGCCAGTTAATTATACTGCAGATAAAATGCGTAGCGCTGAGGGTAGAAGCTTTACAAGAGGTCATTTTTACAGGGGTTAGTAACAGTGAATGAAATATTATAAAAACTTATAAATCATTATAACGAGGCTAAAATGTCCCTCTCCTCATCGCATATTTTCAACCATTCTGGTTGAAAAATGCTTGGTGGCGGGTAACCTATTTCTCACAGCAGGCGGCGAGTCAAACATTGCGGGTCGCTCATTGCTGGATTTTGCAAGCAAAATCCTTTACTCCCGCCTCGTTGAAATGGCTGGTCGCAAACTTCGTTTGCTGCTCGCCCATGCAACCTGGGTGTGTTGAAATTGCCATGCAATTTCTTCCGTTATTATAAGAAGCTCGTAGTAAATAAAAATTTTGAGATATCTCTTGAATATAAAACATATGTTCGATATAATATTAGCATCAGAGTATTTAGGAGATGAAGCGTATGATAACAGCTCTAAGAGTCAGGCTGGAACCAA
>DAIPML010000336.1:0-3434 GCA_036768735.1 Clostridiales bacterium
CGTATGCCGATTAAACTTCAGTATAGTATCCGTACTGCTACTGAAACGGAAAGCACGTTTGTTCATTTCTAATAGTATGATCCGCAAGACGCGTCAGGAATGTGGAGATTAAAACGATAAAAATGAGGTGAACTGAAATGAGCAGAAACACAATGAAGTTATATGATGTTATTGTAGTTGGTGGAGGTCTTGCAGGGGTTGCGGCAGCCATATCGGCTGCCCGTGAGGGAGCCGATGTTATGCTGCTTGAACGTTACGGCTTTTTGGGAGGGATGGCGGTTTCAGGACTTGTCAACCCTTTTATGCCTTACTGGCAGTTTGATGACGAAAGAAATATTATCTATGGGAAGCCTGTCAATCAAGGCGTTTTTTCTGAGGTTATTCAGCAACTTTATGCAATGGGAGCTCTTTCGGATAACAAAAAGACCTTTCATGAGGAATATTTAAAGCTTATTCTTGACCAGATGTGTTGTGCATATAAAGTAAATGTTCGCTTCCACTCCTTACTAACCGATGTTAAAAGAAATGGTAGAACAATAGAGGGGATAACGGTATCAGGTAAGGATGGAAACAGGCAATATGGTGCTAAAATATTTGTAGATGCAACAGGTGACGCAGACCTTACTGCTTTTGCAGGGTTCGAATGTCAGGTTGGCAGAGAAGAAGACGGACTTTGTCAGCCTATGACCCTCTGCTTCCGGGTTGCAAATGTAGATATATCAAAATGGGATAGAAAATATGCAAATGAGCTCTATCAATTAATGCAAAAACAAGGGATAATAAAAAATCCACGCGAAAACATACTTACATTCCCCACTATGATAGACAATGTTGTTCACTTTAACTCTACCCGTATTGTCGGAAATATTCCTATTGATCCAGACGGTTTGACAGCCGCAGAAATGGAGGGGAGGGAACAGGTACATGAGCTCTTCCGGTTTATGAAAATGCATATCGAAGGCTTTAAGAATTCCTCACTGCTGATGTCGGCAGCCCAGATAGGTATTCGGGAGAGCCGACGGATTGTGGGTGATTACACACTCTGTGAAGACGATTTATTGAACTGCTGCAAATTCAAAGATTCCATTGCTCGGGGAACATATGACATTGATATACACAATCCTACCGGCACTGGTACTGTTATAAAGGAGATACCGGCTAACGACTATTACACAATACCGCTTAGAGCAGCTATACCTGCCGGATCAGATAATTTAGTTGTTGCTGGTAGACCTCTTTCGTCAACACATGAAGCACATTCTTCATTTCGTGTGATGCCAATAACAACCAGTATCGGTGAGGGTGTAGGCTGTGCTGCGGCACTCGCTTTGAAAAATCAAATTCCGGTTCGTCAGGTAAATTCCGATGAACTGCATCATCTTATGGACACCCATAAAGCGCTTTACTAACTAAGATTAATTGGCAAGGAAGTATATCGCGGAAAAATCTGTTAAGGGGTAAACCTGTTGCAGACCCATTTGTTATTGCGAAAGCAAAAGTTATAAATGGAACTGTTGTAACAAATGAAGCAAATAAACTCCACGGAGCGAAAATTCCAAACATTTGTGAACACTTCAACGTAAAGTGCGCTAATCTTGAAAAATTCATGGAAGTTGAAGGTTGGAGCTTTTAACTCTAACTTGTTATATTCACATCGGAACTTCATGCTTGCTTAATTTTAACAAAGAACCGAAGAATTCTAAAGGTGTTAGTATTGTCTAATCCTCGATAGCTTATTTTTTTATATCTATTTTGGATATTTCCCCAAACATGCTCAAATCGTCAAGCAAATATTTCTATTTGGAGCTATAATGTAACCATAGTGACGTTGCTATGTTGAGATGTCGGAGGGAAGCAATGAAAAAGTTCATAATCTTAACCGAATCAATAGATTTCATTGAGCGTAATCTTTGTGAACCGATAACACGAAAAGATATTTCGAACCACTGCTATGTTGCTCTATCAACACTCGAAAAGCTTTTTCGGTATGCATTAGGGACAAGCATAAAAAGTTATATCTCAAGAAGACGTATGACGCAGGCGGCGAAAGATATTGCAAATGAAAGCTCAAGCATAACAGATATAGCTATGAAATATCAGTATAGTTCTATTGAGGTCTTTTCAAGAGCTTTCAAACGGGTATGGAATGTGAAACCCTCTGAGTTTACAGAGAAATGGAGATTCACAGGTATTTTCCCTAAAATCAATTATGAATTCAAAGAAGGAGATGATCTTTACATGGCAAGAAAAAGAGTAGACATGAGTGAGGCTTACGATTATTTTAGAGAGCATAAAGGAAGTTATGTTTTATGTTTTGATATTCAAAACTTAATTGCAGTTAATGACATTTCTAAAAAAGCCGGTGACCTTGCAATTCTTGAAACAGCGTCGAGAATTGAAAAATCAGCTGATGATAGTATGCTGCTTATGCGTATAGGTGGCGACGAATTTGCTCTTATAACCGGATTGTACGATTATGAGGCTGTAAAAGACTTGTCCGAAAAGGTAATGAGTAAAAACGGCGAAACAATTAATTTTGACGGAGAGGATCTACCATTATCATTATGGTGCGGCATAACTAAAATACCTGAATCACTCAGGTACAACGAATTCTTTACTGATATGCATGAAGCAATATCGGTAAGTAAGCAGTGAATGACTCATTAAAATAACGGAAGAAATTGCTTAGACCCGTTTTTTGCGAAGCAAAATAACGTTTCTTCACACCATTTCAACGAGGCTGTTCGCAGGCAGAGCCTGCTGCTCGCCCATGCATCCGGTCTGCTCGCCTATGCATCCTATGCGGGAGTAGAAGATTTTGCTTGCAAAATCAAGCAAACCCGGAGCGTACCAACTGGAACGCTTCGATTGGGCGACCCGAAATGTTTTGACTCGCCGCCTGTTGTGTAAAATAGGTACCCGCCACTAGGCATATTTTCAACCATTCTGGTTAAAAAATGCCTGGTGGCGGGTAAGAATATCTTTGAGCAAGGCTGTGAAAGACAATTGCAAACACTTTGGCGCACAATAAGTTTATGCGAATTGTGCACCAAAGTGCAGGCGCTCAGGGATAAAATAACTATTGACAGCTAAAAAATCATTTAACTTCGGAAAGGCTTTTAATGCGTTGTTGTAAAATACATCGTCATGGAATTCTTCCGGGATAAGGTCACGAACAAATTCAATGTAAGGCATTACCGGTGCGAGAGGCCAATCTGAGCCGAACAGAATTTTCTTATACCGCTCGGCATAAACCAGTGCCTGCTTAACATGTTCCATTGCCAGCCGGTCTGCCTGGATTTTGCGGATACCAACTTCATCCGACACAACAAGTCCGGACAGGTCGGCAAACACATTATCATTTTTGGAAACAACAACAGCTGTATCCATCACCCATGGATCGCCCAAATGTGCGATAACTATATTGAGATAAC
>DAIPML010000020.1:0-5849 GCA_036768735.1 Clostridiales bacterium
CAATCTTATTATACTGTTTATGTAAGTGTCATTTTTTGCTTGGGCAGCTTCTATTCTGTCCAGCAGATTTTGTCCTTCAGATGTTAAAGTGGTTTCTGCCAAAAGCTTGATATCTTGCTGCACATTTAACTGTGCTTGCTGAACAATACTAATATTTTTCTGTATTTCTGACGATGTTTCTGCTCTTATAGCATCCCTTAAATATATACTGATATTGGCAAATGCTTTGTCAAACTTCGCCACATCAGCAATTCCGACCGTCATTTTTTCATACATAATATTATTATTTTCCGCCATGGTTGAAACACTGGTTATTCCGATAACACCAACAATCCCTGTGATAATAGCAACCAGAATAAATCCAATTAGTAGTTTTCTTTTAATTTTCATATCCCTTAACCATTTCATAGCAATTCCCCTTTCCAATGTTCCTTGTATTTCATTATTTCTCTTGTTCTATTATTTCTCTTATTCGATTTCGCTAATTGCTTCAATTTCATCATCGTTTAATATTTTTTCACAATCCAACAAAAGCTTTACATCATTACCCACTTTGCCTATTCCTTTTATATAACGGTGCTTGGAACTTTTATCTAATTGCGGAGGTGGTACAATTTCGGATTCAGGAATATTAATCACTTCAGAAACCCTGTCTACAATTAAACCTATTGAAATATCATTGATGTCTATAACAATAATACAGGTTCTGTCGTCATATTCACGTACCGTCTTTCCGAACCGAAGCCTTACATCCATAACCGGTATTATTTTACCTCTCAAATTAATAATACCGTTTATATATGCAGGCAGATCAGGTACTTCCGTGATAGATTGTATTCCTATAATTTCTGTTACATATTTTATTTCAACCCCGTAATCTTCCTTTCCAAGAGAAAAAGTTAAAAATTTACCCTTTTGAGTATCCTCCTCCATTTCTAAAACTTCAAATTGTTTTTCTGACATTTTGTCATCCCCTTTCTAATTGCCTATTAATCCAGTCATATCAAGAATCAGTCCTATATTTCCGTCACCTAAAAGAGTACACCCGGATATTCCTTTTACTTTCTTTATGTATGTGGGCAGAGCTTTCACAACAACTTGCTGTTGACCCACAAGACCATCAGCAAAAATGCATATAGTTTTATCATTACTTTCTACTATAATGATAATCCCATCATTGAATTCAACAATATCAGTTTCAATACTAAACAACTTATGCAGCCTCACAACAGGATAACATGAGCCTCTAACCATTATCATTTCACTACCGGTTGTGTCTTTTATAATATTTTCATTACTTACTCTGAAAGACTCCTTAATTGAAACAGTTGGAATAATAAATTTAGTCTGCCCGGTCTGTATAACCATCCCATCAATTATCGCCAAGGTTAACGGTATTTTAATTATCATAGTTGTCCCCTTATCGATAATACTGTCAACTGAAACCGTTCCACCTATTTTGGCAATATTCTTTACCACAACATCCATTCCAACTCCCCTGCCTGAAAATTCCGTCACATTATCATTAGTTGTAAACCCAGGTATAAGTATAAATGAATAAATCTCCTTGTCGGTTAATTCACTTTCCGGTTTATTTGTTATGCCTTTTTCATATGCCTTTTTGAGAATTTTATTTTTATCAAGCCCCTTTCCGTCATCTTTAACCGTGATCCACACATCACCACTTGTGTTTTTTGCGTCCAAGAATATATTTCCGATTTTGTTTTTACCCTTTTTTTCACGTTCCGGGGCAAGCTCAATTCCATGATCTATTGCATTTCTTATTAGGTGCATCAAAGGATCTGAAATATGCTCAATGATATTCTTGTCGACTTCTGTTTCTTCACCACTTATCTCAAGCTTTACTTCTTTTTGAAGCTTATGGCTCATATCTCTTACAATCCTGTTCATTTTTTGGAAAGTTAAGGATAACGGAACCATTCGTATAGACATAACAACATCCTGAAGCTCTCCAATGATTTTATGCAGCTGCCTCGATGCTTTAAAAAACCCGTCCAACTGGAGACCTTCAAGCTCTGGATTATGAATAACCATTGCTTCCGAAATAACCAGCTCGCCAACAATATCCATAAGCATGTCCATCTTTGAAACACTAACACTTATCATACTTTGCTTAACAGTAGAATTCGAAATATTTCTTTCTGAATTTAATTCCATAATAGTAGAATCACGCCCGTTTTCGCTTATTATCTCTGATACATTGCTTTCAGGCTCTGTATTCGCATCGTCAGCAGTTATTTCTTTCAACTCAAGGCTTTTTAAAAAAATTGTTTGCTCAAAAAAAGCATTAAGTTCATCAAGACTACGGTCTGTTAAGAATTCGAACTTAAAACCTTCTTTTTTTATCACTTCAGCACTTTGGTTATTCTTTTCAATATCTGACGGATGTATTTTTATGATGTTAGCTATTTGCTTTAGATTATTTATCAACGCAAAGGCTCTGACATTCTCCATTTCGCTACCATCTTCAAAGAAGATAATTGCATTATACTTAACATGAAAGATATCGCCGTTAGATTTTCCTGTCTCTGCATCACTTAATATAACACCTTCAGAAGCTTTAGGTTTTTTTACAGTAGAGTTATGCAGGTCATGCTCTCTGCTTATATTTTCCAAGTAATCCCTAGTTTCACTGATAATTTTATCAGGTTTGCTGTCCGCTGATTTCCCGCTTTCTATTTTTTCTATCTCATTCTTGATAAAATCCATACCTCTTAAAACAATATCAATCAAAGTCGAACGAATTATGCCGATAGGGTTTTTTTCTCTTATATAAAAGAAAAGGTCTTCTATCGCATGTGCAAGCTCAGATATATTGTTATAAGACATCATTGCTGCCGAACCCTTAATTGTGTGCATAATTCTGAAAATTTCATTAATTGAACTATTAAGGCTTCCTGATTCTTCGCATACCAAAACCTCATGCTCAAGTTGCTCAATAAGCTGCCGTGTTTCAAAAATAAACATATCAAGCATAGGCTCCGGTGTAAAACCATTTGTCAATACGCTCACCCCTACTAAAATTTAAGTTTCATACCATATAATGATTTCATTTTAAAATATATAGTATAAGGTTTATATTTTTTATCCGGTATTAAATACAATGATTATCTCTGCTACCAATTATAACTGTTATTGGGTCCAAATTACCTACCTAAGCTTGTTAGTATTGTTTTAAGACGCCGGTACCGGCATACTGAGGGGTGATATCACACCGCCGTCGGCAGCCTACTGTACAGGCAATTATCCAATACACTGTGGGAAAGATTAGTCACTAATTGAATCGAACATATTTCATTATTAAAAAATAGTAAAGTATTATGATTTGCATATACAGAATTACTGGATTTTTAATTTTTCATGGTTTTTCTATACTCAGTGGGGTTATTTCCTGTATATTTTCTAAACAGCTTGCTAAAATAGGCTGGCTCGCTGTATCCTATAATGTGGCTTACCTCATAAGCCTTATAATTAGTTTCAGTCAGAAGAATCTTAGCTTTTTCAATTTTCACTTTTAATAAATAATCATGGAAATTCTCACCGGTTTGTTCTTTAAAGAGGTACGAAAAGTAATTCGGACTTATATAAAATTGTTTTGATATGGTTTTTAGCGTTATATCTAAGTTAAAGTTTAATATTATGTATTCACACACATTCCTTATGAGGTTATTCGGATGATTTAAATAATACTCATCCCCGTTCCAAATATCTATGTCATTATATATGTATTTTTTCTCCAGAGCTTTTTTGTTTGATAGGTATTCCGCGGCTCTTCTGAGTGATTCTAACAGCTCTCGTTTTAGCAAAGGCTTCTTAATATAGTCAAATGCCCCATAGATTATACCCTGTCTGGCGTAATTAAAATTCTCTTGTTCGCTCAATCCAATGACACAGATATTAAGCTTTTTGTTTTTTATTTCCTTCAACAAATCTACGCCGTTAAGCCCAGGCATATCAATTTCCGTAAGAATAATATCAACCTTATTTGAAGTGATATATTCTAAAACTTTTATGCCATCACTTAATTTGGCTTTAACAGTAAACCCTGATCCTTTCCTGCTTATAATTGAATTTAGATCGTTTAAGTTTTTACTATCAAAATCAGCAATAATAGCATCGAACATAAAAGCCCCCCTCCTTGTTGTTCGAAAACCATATGCACAGAAAAGATACCCATTAACCTATATTGTACAGGTAAAAAATGCAGATACACTAAAATACCATACAATCATTTTTACCCTTGATTACATAGATTAACAATTTGCTTTTGTGCACGTTTTTGGGGGGGCATTGTAATCAATTTCAATTAATGACTATACTTAACCTATTAAAAAGTTGTGCATTAGCCTATCTTGAATGCTCTATAATATATATATCGGAGAAACTCGGAAAGAACAAAAGAGAATAATACGATGAGTTGTTATAGCTACATTATTTACCTTTGCAAAAGACCGTTCTCAGCAAAGCTGAAATAATTGCTTCCGGCAGCAATCATGTGGTCTATAACTGTAATAGATATTGTGTTTAATGCATCACATATCCGTCGGGTCACTTCAATATCGGCGGTGGATGGTCTTAAGCTCCCACCCGGATGGTTGTGGGCCAAAATAACGCTGCTTGCCTGATACCTTAAAGCGGTCTCAACAATAAGCCTTGGATAAACAGGTGCTTCGTTTATCGTACCTTCATGAACAAGAGCTGCATAGTTTAGCTGGTTTTGAGAATTGAGGCAGCAAACATAAAACGCTTCGTAATTTTTACCTATAAAAAGTGAAGTAACAAACTTCCCGGCCTTTGCAGAACTGTCAAGCACGGGTTTCTTACCCTGCTTTTGTATTGAATAACGTCTTGCCAATTGAGGTATCATGGAGAGAAAAACAGCTGTGTTTTTGTTTACTTTGCCTTCACTAACAAGAGCCTCCGGACTGGCATCAAAAAGACTTTCAAGTGTCCCGAATTTTTCAATAAGGCGGTGAGCCAGTTCATTTGTATCTCTTCTTGGAATGGTGTAAAACAAAATCATTTCCAGGACCTGGTGATCCTCAAATGCACTTAAGCCTTCTTCAATAAAACGTTGTCTAAGCTTCTCCCTATGACCTTCATGTAAATTTTTACTCATTACTGCTATCTCCTAAAACTTTATCCTCTATATCCACCAAAAATGTACTCCATGGGTCTTGCTTCGGAGGAATACTGATGAATTTAAGATTTTCATTTTTGATCGGGTGATTGAAAGACAAGCTGTATGACCATAAAGCAAGACTTTTTGTAAAACCTTTTTTCCCTTTTTGACCGTATTTTATGTCTCCCATCAGAGGATGTCCAATGTTTGAGAGCTGTACCCGTATCTGATGTGCCCTGCCCGTCTCTAAGATTATTTTTAACAAGGTTTTACCCTCTCTTTGACTTAAAACTTGATATTGCAGGATAGCTTCCTGACTTCCCTTTGTATTTTTAGAAACAACACTTACGGTATTATTGTTATGGTCTTTAAGCAAGTAATCCTTTAGAATTCCATGTAATGAATCCGTTAATCCCTCAACAATAGCCAAATATATTTTTTGAATCGTTCTCGACCGCATTTGTTCAGAAATCCTGGCAGCAGCCTTAGATGTTCTGGCAAAAACCATAACACCACCAACAGGCCTGTCCAGCCTGTGAACCAAACCAAGGAAAGCATCACCGGGCTTGTTATATTTTTCTTTTATATATGCTTTAAGAGTAGTCAGTAAATCCCTGTCCCCGCTAATATCTGCTTGGACAGCCATATTCGGAGGTTTCTCGACAACCAACAAATGATTGTCCTCAAACAAAACCTTTATATCATT
>DAIPML010000020.1:5949-23816 GCA_036768735.1 Clostridiales bacterium
ACTACATGCGTGCTTTAAATTCTTTAATGAGCGCCGGAAGCACTTCAAGCACATCACCAACTATTCCATAAGTAGCAACTTTAAATATTGGAGCATCCGGGTTTTTATTAATAGCTATTATAATATCGGATGAAGACATTCCTGCAAGGTGCTGGATTGCTCCGGAAATCCCGCATGCAAAATACACCTTAGGCCCGACGGTTTTTCCTGTTTGCCCTATCTGATGGCTGTATTCAATCCATCCCGCATCAACTGTTGCTCTTGATGCTCCCACTGCACCACCAAGCACCTTAGCCAACTCCTCTACTAAAGCGAAATTCTTTGGATTCCCTAGCCCTCTTCCACCGGAGACAATAACATCAGCCTCAGAAAGGTTTACCATATCGTATACTGTTTGTACCACATCAACAACCTTCACCATAAGGTTGTCGGGAATAACAACTTCAGGTGTTATTATCTTCCCCTGCCTGTTTTCATCCGGTTGTAATGGCTTCATCACTTTTGGCCTGACTGTTGACATTTGCGGACGATGATTTGGGCAAATAATTGTTGCCATAAGATTTCCACCAAAGGCAGGCCGTGTTTGCATTAGTATTTTCTTTTCGGGATCAATTTCAAGCTCTATGCAGTCTGCCGTAAGACCTGTATTCAGCCGGGAAGCAACTCGGGGAGCAAGTGAGCGCCCGTATGTTGTAGCACCCATTAAAATAATCTCCGGTTTGTAATTTTGAACCAACTGAACAAAAATATCTGAATATGACTCATCATTATAAAGCTTCAATGAATTGTCCTCAACGAGGTATACATTATCAGCTCCATAGGAAATCAGGCTTTTAGCTGCATCCTTAATATCTGAACCAATTAAAACTGCCGATAGGGGTACTGATAAATCATCAGACAGTTTACGACCGGAACCTAAAAGCTCAAGAGCAACCTGAGAAATCACACCATTTTTTTGCTCGGCAAAAACCCAAACCCCTTTATAAGAAGATAAGTCTGAAGATTCTGTCTCCTCTTCTTTAATAAATTCAATAGCGTTAAACTTACATGCTGAAACACAGGAACCACACAATGTGCAATTATCAAGGATATTAGCTTTTTTATCCTTAACCTCAATTGCATTAAAGGGGCATGCTCCTACGCAAAGCTTGCATCCAATACATTTTTCCGTAATAATATTAATACAGGACATATTTATAACCCCCGATAAATCCAAAATTTACAACCTTCTCAAGCTGGTTTTATATAAAACAACTTTAATATTTGCAACTCAACTTTCCCAAAGTATTTTGGGTGCTTGCCTGCACAGCAGGCTACCTCATTTTTTCTACCTTGCTTTCATAAATTGCATAGATAATAGCTTATCAGCAAGTTTTTGAGCCTGCTCATTGGCTGTACCTTCAAACATTTCACTGACTACATTATGCTCGGGAACAAATGTCTTTATAACCTGAGTAGGAGAGCCTTTTAGCCCGCAACGGTCTTTATCCGCCCCAATGTCATCAGCGGTTAAAACCCTCACCTCTGCCTTTTTTGCTCTAAGCTTTCCCTTTATTGACGGTAGCCGTGGCTCGTTAATCTCTTTTACAACAGTAATTACAGCAGGAAGCGGCATTTCAATCACTTCATATCCATCTTCAGTTAAGCGTTGACAGCGTATGTAGCCCTCTTTTATTTCTTCTATTTTACGGACATAAGTTGTGTGCGGAAGCCCAAGTTTTTCTGCAAGACTGGGGCCCACCTGAGCAGTATCACCATCGGTAGCCTGCTTTCCGCATATTATTAAATCATATTCACCCAGTGTTTTTATTCCCATAGAAAGCGCATAGGAAGTTGCCAAAGTATCGGCTCCGGCAAATGCCCTATCACTTAAAAGGACAGCATCGTCTACACCAACAGCAATTGTTTCCTTAAGCAAATCAGCAACCTTTGGTATACCCATGCTGAGAACCGTAACCCTGCCATCTGTTTTCTCCTTTATTCTGACGCCTTCTTCAATGGCATACTCATCAAAAGGATTGATTATAGCTTCAACACTGTCACGGATAATAGTGTTGGTTTCTTTGTTCATTTTAACTTCGTTGGTGCCCGGCACCTGCTTTACACATACAATAATATTCAAATAAATTCACTCCCGAACACATCATTATTTTTGGCTTTTATCCAATTCCTAAGACCCCCACTTCTATAAGTGGGGGTTCCTTGTTAACGGGTCGAGGCTTGTGGTGCGTTCCGGTGGGTACGCACCTTTGTTCTTTCTTCGGTGGTAGAATCCCCCACCGAAGCCCAATGCGTATTTTACTTCGTAAAAATGCGTGATGTTC
Source organism: Clostridiales bacterium (assembly GCA_036768735.1). Taxonomy (GTDB): domain Bacteria; phylum Bacillota; class Clostridia; order DSM-8532; family DSM-8532; genus JAAYGP01. The sequence goes on from DAIPML010000020.1 coordinate 8,274, forward strand.
AGCTTCAGCTGAACGAGTTCACTTCATTGAAGATGTTTCCTTTATTAGCTCAAGGGCAATTACGTTTCTCTGTATTTGATTTGTGCCTTCATAAATTTGCGTAATCTTGGCATCCCTCATCATTTTTTCAACAGGGTATTCTCTCATGTATCCATAGCCGCCCATAATTTGCACCGCATCAACCGTAACCTTCATAGCTGTATCAGAAGCCATTACCTTCGCCATAGCAGATTCTTTTGAAATATTCTTTGCTCCGCCGTCGACATGCTTGCAGGTTTGGTAAACAAGAGCCCTAGCAGCTTCTATTTGGATTGCCATATCCGCGAGCATATGTTGGATTGCCTGGAAAGAAGAAATGGGTTGGTTAAACTGCACTCTTTCTCTTGAATATTTCAAAGCGGCATTAAATGCACCTGTTGCTATACCAAGAGCTTGTGCAGCCACGCCCGGACGTGTCCTGTCAAGAGTTTTCATAGCTACTATAAATCCCATACCTTCTCTTGAAATAAGGTTTTCTTTCGGTATTCTGCAATCCTCAAAAACAAGCTCGCTGGTGCATGATGCCCTTATTCCCATCTTGTCTTCTTTTTTGCCAAAAGAAAAACCGGGAGTGCCCTTTTCAACAATGAATGCTGAAAAGCCCCTCGCACCTTTATCACGGTTTGTGCAAGCAATTACTGTGTAAATATCGGCTTCTCCGCCATTTGTTATCCATTGCTTCGTACCGTTTAAAACATAGTGATCGCCATCTAAAACAGCAGTTGTTTGAATACCGGCAGCGTCACTGCCTGCATTAGCCTCGGTAAGACCAAAGGCGGCCAGCTTTTTCCCTGCAGCTATATCGGGAAGATATTTTTGTTTTTGCTCTTCAGAGCCATACAGGATTATAGGAAATGTACCCAATCCAGTTCCGGCAAAAGCCAGAGCAATTCCTCCGCAGGCACGGCTTAACTCTTCAACAACAAGCGCCATTTCAAAAACGCCGCCACCCAGTCCACCATATTTTTCTTCAATATAAACACCACATAGGTCAGAGTCCGCCAAATATTTTACAATATCGTGAGGGAATTTGCCCTCATGATCATATTCAATAGCCACTGGAGCGATCTTTTCGTCAGCTATTCTAGCAGCTAATTCCTTTATCATTTCTTGTTCTTCGTTAAGAAAATAATTCATTCGGAGCACCCCTTCTTCAACATTAATTATCAGAATATATTATCTGGTGATAAATTCATATAACATAGTATATTATAAAAATGAAGGGTATGCAATAACCAATGGAAATAAACAGCGCTTACGCCAGAGTTTTTTATTCCGACTAAACCACCATCCATAGTAAATTATTAAATGTTGGATACCACTCTTTCCGAACAATACCACTCAAGGAATTTTTGAACAGGTATATTTACCGGCATTATTGTTTATAGTGCTTTAACTTTATGAATAATAATAGCTTTCCTTACACTGCTCCGGTGTATTCGCACAAGTAATGCTTCCTTATGGATGTAAGTGGATCATCCCCCTGTACCCAATATTAATGGATTTCTGTTTGTTATTTTTAATGATTATGTTGTTAGTTCAGTATTCTTTATCTTTTGTGGTAATATAGGTGTTAACAATACAGTTCATTGCATTACATCAACCCCATGTTCGATGGCAATCGATTGCTGACTAAAAGTTATAGTCATTTTATTTGAAATAAATAATTGTTTCATTGTCGCCAACAACAGTATATTGCTTGCCATCCCATAAAATTTCATTGAGATATTCTGTTGTATCTGATTTCAATATAGACCAATCCAGCCCATCTGATGATGTAAGGATTAACCCTTTCTGGCCTACAGCAATAAACTCGTTGTTTCCCCAAACCACACTACGTAAAAACAATGTATAATAATCATTAATACTCTCTATCTGATTTATCTTTGCTTCATTATCCGCCCATGTAATCTTGTCCTTGGAAGTAAATAAAACCAGGTGATCACCCACTGTAACATATCTCTCACCATTATAAGATACATCAAAAAACATACCATTTCCCATAAAATTTACTCTTTCATTCCATTCATTTAAATCAGGTGACGTAAGAATAACATTTCCGCCGCCTACGGCGATATACTCTACTCCATCCCAAAAAATATCTGTAAAATAGTGTGTTATTTTTACATCTGAATTACTAACTTCCCCTTCAGGAATAATCTTTCTTTCCCATTCCAAACCATCCTTCGAAATATAAATGGATTTTTTATCAAAAGTTATAAATCGGTGTCCGTCCCACAATACCTTGTAAAGATCATTTTTAATATAGGTACTCACTTTATCCCATACTATCCCATCCGAAGATAAGAGTATTATACCGCCTTCTCCAACTATTACAAATGACTTTTCGCCCCATGTAATTGACTTAAGTACTTTATCGGTACCTGATTGTCTCTCTAACCAATTCTGTCCATCATCAGATGAAATAATTCTCCCTCCAGACCCTATAACCACGTATGAACTATCACCATCATATGCAATACCTGAAAAATCACATTTAAGATTTTTCATAGCTTCAGATGATACAGTTATAAATTCTTTATTAGCGGAAGTTATGGCAGGTTGGTAAGTAGGCTTTAGATCTGAATAACCTCCCTGCACTTTTACTAAACTACAACCCGATAAAACTAAAAGCGCTACTATCGCAAATTTTAATATAATTTTCATATTGGCCTCCGCCTTAACGATGCAAAAAACTGTACAATGATAAATGTTTTGTGTCATCTACTACAGCACAGATCATGTATTTAATAAAAAGGATCTGTCTATTAATTTTCAGCTTTATAGACAGATCCCGCATACTAAACTTCATTAAAGAATTAGTATGTAGTAACTGGGATATTCTCTAAAATAATCGACATAGATACTTTTTGCGATTTCTTCTTCATTTTTATGAAGGTCTCTATCTAATCGATACGTTTCGTTTTGAGCATCTTGATTGTAGTGTGCAAAAATTGGCTTATAACTTTGTATATTCATTATTATATGATGCCCCTCATCATCAATTGCATCCTCACACATTGCTCCCCACTCAAATTTATCACTTGAACCGTGTGTACCATCACTCGCAAGCTTATTAACAGTTCCATGTAGGTAAACTTGACTATTCTGATCATTTACATCCGCTCCTATGTTGGGGTTCCATGGATATAATACATGATAGCATGCAAATGTCTTAACCATAATTGCCCCAGCTTCTAAAGCATTATACAGTTTTGTAGATTCATCGTACTTATCTGGGACTACAATATCACAATCCCATTCATTTGGTAAAACATCCTTAATATATGTATATAATGGGATCTGTTGTACCGTATATTTAGGTACACCCCAGTATTGGTAATTCGTTTCTCCATCATATTTTAGGGTACTCATTAAATATACGTCAATATATTCAGGTACTTCATAGACAGTCCTTATTCCAACATTATTATTCTTTATCTCTTTTTCTGTATGTGAACCTAAAGTAATACCGTTATTTATCAATGCTTGCACAGGAGCACATGAAAATTGGCTAATCACCCATTTATTTTCTTTGTTCTTTGACATAACACATATTATAAAGTTTTCTCCGTCTTTGGTGTACTTACTATTTTCATGCGTTTTCCCTTCATAATATAAATATAAGTATTTTTGAGCCATACCACTATTAACATAAATTGGGTACACATTCTTTGCTATCTCTTCAGAAATTTCAATAACATTGATTAACTTGACTGAATCCAAAGAGTAAAACTGTATGTTTTTCTTGTCCTTACGATTTTCAATCGCCGTTTTAATCCCCGTTGCCATTTCTTCATCAAATACCTCTAAATAGCGATTTACATCTTTTTTGTTAATAGCATCTTCCCACTGTTTTAGCACGTTAAAAGGATCACTTTTTTGGTTTCCAGCATTTGAATAAACAAATAACATAACCATAATTGATATTATTAATAATGTAGAAAATAGTTTTTTCATAATGTAATATCCCTTTCTTTTTATTATATTTTTGTAATAAGTATAATAAACATATAAAATGGTTTATAAAAAATACGTAAAAACTAGTCACCTCCTTTATTCAAAAAACTACACCCAAAGAGGAGTATACTTAAGCCATGGCAGCCTCTTTTAGGAATTGCACATTTATGGTGAAAGGTTTGGCAAGACAAACAGTTCGCGAGACAGACATCTTATCAGACCTCTTTCCATCGTAGAACACACGTCCATCTTCTGGGAATATCACCCTATAGAAACAAATTGTATCATAGTAATTAATATACAGCATACACTTATCCTTGTTTTGCTTTAGTGTACCATTGTTGGATTGTCAGTAGAATATATTATCACTTACATAGCTGTCACTCTCAACAATATCGCCATCAATATATGCATATCCGTAAGAAACCATCCGGTAAGAGTATCCACTGACAACATATCGGCTTTCACTTAAGCCGCAGCTTGCCCCGTTTCTTATGCTAGACCAGGTTTTTATCGTCTGCCACGCACCATTTTTGTATTGCTGCAGATTAGCCACAATTTTTGCCTGATCAATGCCGTTGGCCAACAGGTACACTTCAACAGTAGCCTTGCCACCAGACGAAATATCAAATTTGTTTTGAAATACATAAATATAACTAAACTTAGGTTGTATAATTTTTTCCGACAAGTAGTCCGTAGTTATAGCGTGTACAGGTGTCAACGTGATCATTAAACTAATAATGATACTTAAACATAAAGCGAATTGGATCCGAGGTTTCATATGGCAATCACATCCTTTCAATATGTATAACAATTAAGGGACATGTTTTGTTACACTATTTTAAAAAATTTTAATTATTTATATTTTATGCTTTCTGCAATATCTAGAAGGGTATCTGTACTTAAATCGGATATAATATAAAAGCAACGTTTTTCATTGTGCCAAAAAATAATATTCCTGTCTTTCTTTTCGCTGAGCATACCTTTTCCATTACAAATATTAATTTCCTCTACATTTGCATCCTCCGTGTCAAAGTGAAAATCGGTCCCAATTTCAGCTTGGATAAAGTGGATATATCCGCCCCCGCTGCTGTTTTCAAAATACATTATCTTCGTTTGTCCGATTTCTTCCGTATTTCTTAAAACAAACCCATCCGGCAGGAATAAAGGATAATAATAATCCTCTCCTAGAATGGACGAAACAACGCCAGTTGTTTCCACAACCCTCACGCTTGTATACCGGTCATTGGCTTCTTTAAAAAAGTTAAAAACTCTGACCCGAAAAGCCTCCACGCTGACGGTAACAAACAAAAACGCAGTCGACAATACGATTAAGAACATTGCGGCTCGGGAAGAAATCCTTTTTAGTAGCTTTTTTCTTCTTGCTTGTACTTCCCGCTTTTTTCTCTCTTGGATGAATTCCTCAAACCATTGGCTCATGCTATCTGGATAAGGGAGTGTTTCTATTGCAACTTTTTTATTTTCAAGTTCTTTCGAAATATTATCCAAATGACATTCGCCAATATAATGGCAATATGCTGCTATCACTTTTTCTGTCTTAGCGAAATCATTACTCTGTGGTCTTTTCATATTCATCACCTTTCATAATAGTTAGTAATGCTTTTCTGGCTCGGTGCAGCTTCACCCTCACGTTTCCCTCCACAGTATCCAGTAAGTGCGCTATTTCATCATTGGAATACCCATAAGTGTATTTCAAAGCCAAAATGTCTGCGTATTCGGGATTTAGTTTGGATAACTGCCTGGCAACCCATTTCCCATGATCAAGCCGTAGGATGCATTGCTCGGGTTCCATTCCGCTTTCATCAATTAGAATATCTTCAAGCCCGTCAATATGAATTTCAGCTCTTCTTTTCCTTTTGTTGTAAATGTTGATTGCCATGTTTCTAACCATAATAACAATAAACCCCTTCGTTTTGTTACAGTTTATATCATCGATTTTATCCAGATTTCCGAAAATTTTTAAAAGAGCTGATTGCAGCACATCTTCCGCCTCATGGTAATCCTTCAAGATATCAAAGGCTGTAAAGAATAAAGCCTTATAGTATAAGGAGTATAGCGCCTCCATTTTATTTCGTGTGGGATCATCCATAATAGTCATAAAAAACATGAGTATTGTAGCTCCTTCATTCCTGTTGTAATCGCTGCCTTGCCATTATTTTATAAAATTTGTAAACATTTTTCAAGCGTTTTACGCAAAAAGCCTCTATTTTGGTTTAAACGAACTCAAAATCTATTAATACGGAATATCATCGCCATCCAGTGCAGCTATAACGCCTCTGTATTATGATCTCGGCTGACTTCTCACGGTATATCTTATTTCAACTGGGCTCAGACTCTATTACCACCCATTCATGAGATCTCTTATGGTAAGATATGTAAACCTCACCCCATATACCTACCGTAATTACATCCTCGTATCCGTGCATTTTATTGGATTTTGCCTTGTTATGCAGACTCATCCCACTTTAGATGCCTGATACGATTCGTTTCCTCAGGACGGGGTTTTGTTCATCCCACTTTCTTCAGCTTCCACCTCACGATGGGCGCCCTTCCGCTTGGCTAATGATTGGCAACTACCAGCCTCCGTAACGGACTTTCACCTCCAAGTTACACGCCATACGCAGCACACTAAAAAAGCCGTTAATACTTCTAAAGGGCAGTATTAACGGCTTTTATGAATAAATCTCAAACCATTTTAAAATTCCTATTTGCCTATTATATATTTTTTTACTTCAACTTTATCTTCACTTGTCTGAAGCTGATAAACATTCCCGGAATAATCAACTTTTATTAGATGGTCGGTTAGCCCTTCTGTTGGGAGCATCTTAAGGTCATCAATGTCGTGGCTTTCAAGTTTTTCGTCCTCAAAGGAGAACTTGTGGACACTATACAAGGAATCCTCGGAATTTTTTTTGAATAATCGTTTAAGAAAATAAAGGTTACCGTCATTATCGATCCCGATAACAGAAATACCTGCAATGGAATCCTCATTTTCACTGCTGAAAGAAACCAAATATTCTTTCCCAGGATAACTTGTGTTTGTAATTACATATTGAAGTTCTTCTTCATAACTGCCGCCTAATAATTCAATTTTTATAAGGTTGTTAGAGTTTCCCTCATAATCAAAGAGATTCAATTCTTTGTTAAATTGCTCAAATGTGCTTAAGAGATTTCCTTCTTTTGAGTATTTTCTCGCGCGAAGGTTCATTGATTCACAACTGATATCAAGAACACTGACATTACCATTATTTCCTATATATAAGAGATGGGCGTTATCAAAGGTTTCATCAAGTTTATTCACTGGGGATTTCTCATTAAAATCTGAGTAAAACAATTCGTCTGCCGTTAATACATAAACCATTCCTTCTTTACTGACTTTCCAATCTTTTATATATATATATTCTCCAAGAACCCCAAAATCAATTATGCCTTTTGCCTGCCCGTCCGGCCAATACACCCTCAACAGGTTATTTGCCGGATCGCTGACATATACATTACCAGCTCCGTCAATTTCAATGCCGTTTGGGGCGATATATGTATAACTCAATCCTTCAGATTCAAGTTTCACTTTTTGGTATTTAAAATCATTATCACTTTTGTTAAACTCTTTATCAATAAACAAAGACTTGGCTAATCTTTTACTGTCCTGTTTTTCTTCTCTTATCATCTTATTTTCCTTTACCGAAGCGGATATCTGTTTTACAGGAGTTTTTGGTTCAAACCTGAATGAGAATAACTCGGGTTTCACAGCCAATGAAATGGTGATTGTTAAAATAAGAACTCCTGCAATTATCAATAGTATGGATGTTTTTTTCATAATATAATCAACTCCTTTTTAGTTTAGACTTCTTAAGTTATTTTCATCAAAGCTAGATCTTGCGGATGATAGTAATTCCTCGAATATTTTTCTTCCGCCATTCTGTTTTCCGTCAGCATGAATAACATAAAGACCGCTAAGCGTAGAAGATAATCTGCTAATCACCATTGCATGCGCTCCAACTCCAGATTTAACGGAAACATCACCAATTTTTAAATTAGCCACCGTTGTTCCCGTTGAACGAGAAACAATTTCATCAGTTCCACAATATATATTTTCAAGAGATTTTAGTGTGTATGATTGGCTAGAGGCCTTTGCATTCCAATAAACAAATCCGCTGCAATCAACACCGCACCAAGCTGATTGGCTTTGTGGTTCTCCATCATATCGTCCTGGTTTTGCATAATTGGAGCTATAATGATCCCAATTTGTTTGCGGAGTAGTGGTTATATTTAGATCTGCTTCATCTAGTTTTTGCTCGTAATAAGTTAAGCTGTCTTTCGTACCATAACTATATGCAACACTTTTTGTATGATATTCGGTCCCGCTACTTTGCCTGCCATAAAAGGGATGGGGAAAATGTAAATATCTATATGCCTCCATTAGCATTTCCATCCTTTCAATATATATAACAATTAAGGGACATGTTTTGTTACACTATTTTAAAAAATTTTAATTATTTATATTTTATGCTTTCGACAATATCCGGCAGGGTATTCTTTACTGGTAACAGATGAAACAATGCAGGAAGCAATTTAGAAGATCAGGTAGCTATAATAAAAAAGCCGCTAATACTTTAATATACAGCATTAACGGCTTTTGATCTACGGGTTTTGCATACCTACATGAAAGAATGAAGGTTTTATCAAACACTCCTTAAAGCCCACTCCCATAGTGGCAGAGGTCTTAATTCGCACAAGTGTCATTGAATATTTCGCCTTTTCGCTGCTACTCCTAAGAAGATGAGAACCATTCGCTTTGCCTACTGCTTCGGGTTATTTGAAGCTAAGGATTCCCCTGAAAAGGTTAGCAAGCTTTATTTTTGATTCTTGAAAAATTTCAACTATTTTAAACTTGAGTTCTACAGGAATTTCACTATCAGAGCCTGTCAAAGAGATAATCTCCATCTCTTCCTCTGTTAACTCATCCCTTAGCAAATCAACATACTCCTCTTCAATTACACCTTTTGTATCTTCAACAAAGCATAGCGGCGGAAACATTACACACCACCAGTTTTGACCTTTTGCCTCGCCTATTTCAATCTTAAGAGCATCATAGTAACCTGCAGGCAAAATCATGTTTCCATATGTTTTAGTCGGAAACGGATACTTTCCGAAAGAAACCATCGCTGAATCAGCAATACCTTCTGCAATTAACACCTCGTTTGCAACAGCTTCCATTTCATCCTTGTTTCCGGATAAAAAAGCTTTTGCGTCTTCTTTAGTGCCTATTTCATCCATCTTTTCATTCATATAATCAATAATCGCATCTCTTACCTGCAATTTTAGCTTCTGATCATAAGCATTGTCGCTGTTAGCTATAATGTGAAGACGAATCATGCTGTTTGATAAATCCTCGTTTACTTTTTCTGCGTATAAACAGAAAAGTAATAAAAAAAATATTATTGAAAAAGATATCGCTGCAATCCACTTAGTTTCTTTTCCTATGTCTTTTAAAGATTTTTGTGTATCCCCTACCGCATGGAATGAAAACAATGTTTTCACAAAATCACCTCTTATACATTAAGAATTTGTAAGCTACACAGGTTTTACCCGCTGTTTTAGTTTATCAACTCTACATTTCCCGTAATAAACAGTATTACAAATCATAGCCTTAGTATAAGTATTTACGGATTTTATATTTCCATACATTATTTTTTGAATATCGGAAAGAATTATTCAAACATTTGCTTTTGGGAAGCGGAAGCTTGCTAAGAGTCATATTTTTCAAGCTGGCTTGAGTGTTTTTCGAAAAAATCGACTCTCGGCTCAAGGAATTCAAGCTTGTGCGTCTTTGGTTCAGGCATAAAAGAATATATCGGCTCAAAAATGCGTTCCCAGCTCCATATGCTCTCATCAATTTTAAGGAATCTGCGAATCATTTCTGTGCCTTCCGGTGCAATAGGATGAACCAAAACAACCGCTGTACGTATCATATGGAAGCAATCGATCAGAACTTGCTTCCTAAGATCATCATTATTTTCTTCTTCAGCCTGTTTTATATTCTTTACCCAATACTTATTAATATTCCTTATAAAAATGTCCAAAATATTCATAACAAGATGGAACTCATAATTGTACATATGCCTTTCATATTCAAGGACTGTTTTTTGCGATTGTAGAACAACCTCGCTATCTGGCTGCCCCACGGGAATTATTCCATCAAAATATTTTTGGGTAGTGTAAAAACATGAGCGCACAGCACGATTAAATACATTCGTAAGAAGATTTCCTTCCTTTAATACGGGATCACTGCCGCTTCCGGCATTAGGATTCAGCGGTTTTGGCTGAAAACTTACACTTCTGATGCCAAGACCAAGCCCCAAGAAATGGGCTCTAAGCTGCTCCGCAGTATAATGCTCCAAAAGCTCTCCGGCCATTGGAGGCTTTACTTCATCGCTGCTACTCGCCTTTTTGTTTAGGAATAATATATGATTGTTTACAATCAGTTCAGGAAGCTTAAGGTGGTTATCAGGTATATTGGTTGATGGTTCTTTTCCCTGCGTTGCCATGAACATTGACATTTCCACAGGTCCGTAAAAATATACATTGTCTTCACCGATAAACTGATAAACCTGTGAATCATCGGAACACCACCAATTTCTCCACTCATCATCACCTTTTTCTCTCATTTCAAGAAGAGTTTTTGTAAAAGAAATAGGTGCCCAAAGCGATTCCGGCCAAACCCAAATGGTTAAATTGTCAATACCTTCCATGGGCAGCGCAGGCACACCCCATTCAATATTCCCAGTCATTCTGAAAGGAACAAGGGTCTTTCCTGTACGAAAACGCATGGAATTGGAGGACAACACAACACTTGCCTTTTCTCTGTCTTCAAGCGTTGAAAAGACCATGGGAACTGATGATTTCTTGTCATCATCAATAAGCTCATACTTTGGAAGCATTGTAGAAAGGCTGTCTAGGTCTTCAAGATGCTCTCTTTTTATATAAATAACCGGGGGCTCAAGGAACTCTTCAACGCTTTTAACCGCAAAAGACCTTGAGTTTGGTTGCTTTTTAACGCTTTCTATCCATTCCTTAAGCAATGAATGAAATTCATTAAGCTTGAAATACCAGTTGGTTACATCACGCATTTCCGGCTTTTTACCGGACAATGTGCTTTTAGGATTTATCAAGTCAGACGGTTGGTACTGGTGCCCCAATGAGCACTCATCAGCATAAGCCTTGCTAGATTTGCAACCCATAATAGGGCATATTCCCGTCACTTGGCGTCCGTTTAAAAAAGCCTCATGCTCGCTGTCATAAAACTGAGATGTTGTTAACTTAGCAAGGTGCCCGTTTGAATATAAGGTTTTTAAAAAAGCATCCGAAACCTCTTTATGGATTTCTGCGGAGCGCCCCAAACCAGAGGAAGCAAATAAGTCCAGTGCTATGTTGTAGGCTTTTAAAACATCAGTTTGTTTTTGATGGTTACCGGCTACAAAATCTTCAATAGAGCCTTCGAATTCTCCATCTTCAATCAATCGCATATAATGTTCCACAATCGGGGAGCCATAACAGTCAGTGCCTGAAACAAAAATTACGTTATCTTTGCCTATTCGATCCCGCAAAAAACGCGCAAACATATCTGCGTGAACAAAAACGCCGCCAATGTGACCAAAATGCAGTTCCTTATTTCCATAAGGCATTCCAGCTGTTATGACAGCACGTTTTGGAAACACCGGTCTTGATTCTCCCTGTAATGCTTTATCGAGATTCTCCAACATATATATATCCTCCTGCATTTTACTAATGCGCTAATTACCCTTGCTTGTTTACTAAACTTCCCCGCCGTGTTATAAATAACTCAAAACCCGTCAAAATAAATTTATGTGAAAAAATTCAGCCATTTACTTATTACACTTATTCTAACCATCTGATAAAGCCGTGTCAACCAGCTATTAGGTATATTTTTCATTTATTCTACTCTACCTTTATTAAAAAACCAAGACCCCCACTTATTAATGAAGTGTATTTTAGCCCGGTGCGCTAAAAACACGTAGCTGCGGGTTCCGATTCTACACTTCAGGTGGAGTAGAGTTTCCATACTGAAGCCCATAGGCGTATTTTACAAGTAAAAACGCTTGATGTTCAACTTTGCTGAACGAGTTCACTCTATTCTAATCAGGTTCCATGTATTTGTAGAAAGAATGGGCTTTGGTTTTGTATGTAACCCACTTCGTAATATTATTATTAATTTTACAAGCAATATTTCATTTGACATTTTACTATGTTATAATATGATTATCTTAGAAAGTCACAAAGTGACTTTCTGATGAAATATATAATATCTTAAAATAACGGAATAAATTGCTTAGACCCGTTTTCTGCGAAGCAAAATAACGTTCCAACACACCCAGGTTGCATGGGCGAGCAGCAAACGAAGTTTGCGACCAGCCATTTCAACGAGGCGGGAGTAGAGGATTTTGCTTGCAAATCCAGCAAACTCGGAGCGTACCCATTTGGACGCTCCGACTGAGCGACCCGTAATGTTTTGACTCACCGCCTGTTGTGAGGAATAGATCCCCGCCACCAAGCGTTTTTCAACCAGAATGGTTAAAAATACGCGAAGAGGTGGGGGACATCTGAGCCTCGTTATATTCCGATTGCACCAAAATAATCTGATCTCTGGAGGAGCTATGTCTAAAAAAGTCTCAATGGATGACATCGCTAAAAAGCTTGGAGTCTCCAAAAACACTGTATCACTCGCATTACGAAATATGCCTTTAATAAGTGCAAAAACAAAGGGTTTGGTTCAAAGTACCGCTAAAGAGATGGGCTATGTTTATGAAGCAAGAAACAATCCGCCATGCTTAAGTAAAGACCAAAACAAAAATATATGTATGTTAGTTCCAAGAAACATCCGAAACATAGAATTCTTCAGTTTAATTCAATTTGGAATTGAAAAAGAAGCAAGAAAGCATAACCTTAATATTATCCTATATTATGTTGATGAAAACGGCTTTGATGCTCCTCCTGCCTGCATAACCGAACAAACTGCAGATGGAATTATTATGCTCGGTTGCTTACCTAAGACGCTTGTTTCACAGATATGTTCTTTCGGGCTTCCAATTGTTTCTGTTGACAATTATTACGATAATATTTTGATAGATTACATACTTACCGATAATATTACAAGCAGCTTTAATATGACTGATCATCTAATTAAAAACGGTCACAAAAGAATCGGTTTTTTTGGAAACATTGGGTTGTCATCAAGCTTCTTTGACAGATATCTTGGATATTATAAGGCAATTCAAGCAAACAACTTGAGTTTTGGTGAAGAATGGATTATAAAAAACAACTTATCCGATTATAACGGTATACTTGAACACTTGAAAGCAGGAAGATCCGGTTTACCCTCAGCGTTTTTCTGTGTAAATGATGTTCACGCTATAAAGCTAATCAAAGCTTTAGAGAATTTATCCGTCACTGTTCCAAATGAGGTTTCAGTTAGTGGGTTTGATGACATCCCGCAATCTGAGGAATGCGTACCAAAACTAACAACCATACATGTTTACAAGGAGCTTACTGGGGAAACAGCAGTTTTGCGTCTTGTTTCTATTATGGAAAAAATGAAACAGGTTCCTGAAAAAATATTGATATCAACCAAGCTTGTTGAAAGGGATTCTGTTAGGAGGTTATCTTCGTAGATTGTTACAATGGACTTTTATAGCGGATTGTCCAGTAGGTTAACTCAACAGATTGTCTCAGTGGTTTATTGAGTGGGCTATCCCAGTGGTTTATTCAGTGGACTGACTCAGTACATTGTCTCTATGGATTATTGAGCGGGCTATCTCAGCGGTTTATTCAGTGGGTGGTCTCTGTAGATTACCCAGTAGGTTATCTCAGTAGATTATTACAACAGATAAAAATTAAAGGGATGAAGAAATTTGTAATTGTTAAATTGGTATAGGGTATTACAGTATATAAAAACTTAAGGATGGGGATTTATTATGGGAATTTTTCAAACACGTTTAAATCTACTGGTGGAAGAGCATCACAGGCTTATCGAAAGAAAGAATGAAACAGAACAACTCGGTAACGGAATCTATGACAGATATAAGTATCCGGTGCTTACAAATGATCATACGCCGATTTTTTGGCGATATGATTTAAATGAAAAAACAAATCCTTATTTAATGGAACGAATCGGTGTAAATTCTGTTTTTAATCCCGGTGCAATTGAAATAGACGGTAAAATTTATTTAATTACTCGTGTTGAGGGTTATGACAGAAAATCTTTTTTTGCTGTAGCTGAAAGCAAAAGCGGAGTAGACGGCTTTCATTTCTGGGACTATCCCATTTTAATGCCTGAGACAGAGGAACCTGATATCAATGTTTATGACATGAGGTTGACAAGACATGAGGATGGCTATATTTATGGTCTTTTTTGCACAGAAAGAAAGGATCCTGATGCTCCTCCGGGCGACTTAACAAGTGCTATTGCTCAATGTGGTATTGCAAGAACGACGGATCTGAAAAAGTGGGAACGGCTTCCCGATCTTAAAACAAAATCACCACAACAAAGAAATGTGGTGCTCCACCCGGAGTTTGTCCAGAATAAATATGCCTTCTATACCCGTCCTCAGGACGGATTCATTAACGCAGGCTCAGGCGGTGGTATTGCATGGGGGCTTTCAGAAAAAATTGTTCCTGCTGTTATAGATGAAGAAATTATTGTTGATGACAGGCAATATCATACTATCAAGGAAACAAAGAATGGACAGGGCCCGACTCCCATTAAAACTGAAAGAGGATGGCTGCACATAGCGCATGGTGTGCGTAATACTGCATCCGGCTTAAGATATGTGGTGTATGCCTTTTTAAGCGATCTAAAAAAACCATGGCGTATTACCCACAGCCCCGGCGGCTTTTTAATTGCTCCCAAGGACTCTGAATATATCGGTGACGTTGGTAATGTTATATTCTGTAACGGTGTCGTAGTAAGGGATACAGGTGAGTTACTAATATATTATGCCTCTTCAGATACCCGCTGCCATGTTGCTACAACTACCATAGATAAAATGCTGGATTATGTAATAAACACCCCTGCTGATCCGCTGCGTTCATACGCTTGTGTGGAACAGAGAAGCCTACTCATTAAAAAAAATCTTGAGCATATGCAAAATACAACAGGAATTTTTGCTCAGGTTAAAAAATAGCGACCTTTATTATATATTTTGAGAAATTCGCAGCAAAACACGGTTTTGCAGCAAAAATCATTCAAACAAAAACCTCACAAAATAACAAACGATTAAAAAACTAAAATCTTAAGAGTAAGTGATATACATTTAGAAGTGATTGAGTGTTTTAGCTTTAGGAGCGTTGAAGTTTGTTTTGAAATCATTAAAAAAGCCAAGAGCGGCAGCTTGTCCGTTATCTGACAGAGTGGACGATATGATATTAACTATTAAGAAATGACAATAATGATAAAATGTTGGTTCCAGTTATAAGCCGGAAAAACGATAGGGTTGATTAACAATT
>DAIPML010000021.1:0-19439 GCA_036768735.1 Clostridiales bacterium
AGCATTTTATCAAATGCCCTTCAGTAACGGGTCGAGGCTTGTGGTGCGTTCCAGTTGGTACGCACCTTCAGTGGGGGATTGTACCCGCCACTGAAGCAGAAATCGGTTTATCCCCCGCCTATTCGTGTTTTTTAGCCCTTGTGGCTAAAAATACACTTCCTTTATTCGTGGTCTATAGACCACATGAGGCAGGGGTCTTAGGGCATTTGATAAACGTTTATGCGTTGTGCGCCAATGCAGGCGCAAGCGTTTGATTTTTTGTTGCATAGAAAATTTTGCTTAATCTTTTAAGTCAAAATGCAGTGCTTTTACGGCATTGCAAATAACACTATCTGTTTCTGCCGGAAGAGGACCTGCAAGCCCGCGGTTTATGAGTGATTCAGCTTCATAACCACCTTCCTGGTGCTGTACTGAGTTACATATATACCCTATAGTACCATTTGTATATCCTAATATCATGGTTCGGTCATCATTAAAGACCTTTTTGATCATTAGTCCAAATTGGCTTGACGGTTCGCATGCAATGGCAATCATCTTAACATCATTTCCCAGATACCATTCAGCAAAAGGGACGCTTATTGTCGAATTATAGTTACCTGAGGTGAGTCTTTCAAGGTGATTCTTAAAACGGTTATAAGAATAATCGGTCATATGTGTAACTTCACCGGTCTTTGCAAGTTCGTCATCGCGAATATCACTAAACTTTTTATATTTTGCTTCTGCGTCCTTAAAATCAGGCTTTGGACCAAAAAGATAAACTGCTTGATAACTTGTTTTAAACTCCGGTTCGATTTCTACAAACTCATTTTTAATTATAATATCTTCTATCTCATTTGCAACGCTTTTTCCAATTGCATCAGCCTGTTCCATTGTACAGGTTATAAAGCGATCCTTCATGAAATCACCGTCCGGATCCTTTACTGCGCACCCAATTGGTTTCACATCAGCTCCATTGGCCGGAAGATAGATAGAAATTACGTCGTTATATTTTTTGGACAGATGCTTGTTGGCAAATCCCATAAAATCATTGCACATCAAAAGGTTTAAAGGTCCAAGGCAAGTGCCGTGGCAAGCAAGATTATAAACGATTCCTTTAATATTACCATTTGTATCTGTTATTTTTAATAAAAACATTTCTTTATCTATCTCTGTATCCCAGCTTGGAGCAAACTTTATTTCGCCGGTGGGAGTTTTAAGTCTTCTGCTCATTCCCACGTCGGAATGTCCTTTTACAAAAGAAATGTTCCCTTTTACAACAGTGTTATAACATTTATCAACAGCACGCATTATTTTTTCATAGACATACTCGTCATAGCCTTCAATTTTTGAGGTAAGTATAACGGAAGAATGGGAGTGGGTTACTGTGATCATTATTTGTTCGGATGATAATGAGTACTTTTTGACTATCATTGATTTTATTTTATCAACGGCTTCGAAGTCTAACATCGTAAGATCTAAAGCAACCATTAGTAAATCCTTGTTAGATCTTAAAAGCAAAGCTTTTACATAAATATCGTCGAATACTTCACTGGAAGAATCTGTCCTACCGGCAAATCCTTTTAGGTGCAAAGGAAACATTGATTCTAAAGGAGTAATAATTTCCTGTGCGATGCCAAATGAAAAGTTGTTTTTTTCAATACTCATAATTAATTCATATCCTTTCGTTTTGTAATATCAAAGCTAAGTTCGACCTAACCTACAAAAAGCTTGAGATGCTTTTGTTTAATTTATGTAACTCAACTTTCCCACAGCGTTTGGGTTATCTTTCTTGTGGGAGCGTTCCAGTTGGTTAGAGTTACCCTTTAGGGGGAGCGTTCCAGTGGGTACGCTCCTTAGTTCTGGACGCTTATCTGCACAGCAGGTTACCAAATGAAGTGTGATATCACATCTCAGCATGACGGACCAGCGTCTCAAAACATAATAACAAGCTTAGGTTGGAAAGTTGAGTATGTAATTAATTCCTTTCATAAGCTCAGGACTGAAACTGTAGCTTTTTGAATGTACACATTGTTCTGTTTTAAGCTTACTCTTTCCTTGTATCGTAATCAACCTATTGAGAAAACATCATAATTTTTGCAACAAAGCGCAACTTTTATGATTCATTATAGTAAATAATATATTGCTTTTTAGTAACATTATTGAAAAATGTTATTGAAAGTATTATACGTAATGAGGTATATTCAAAGTACATGCATATATGTCAATTAACGGGTGAGCACAGTTGCAGATTTTAATATCGTGTTGCATTAATTTTGATAGTTGCAAATAATTGCTTTCAAGGCTGTTGCGTAATTTAATAAGCTGTTTCATTACTTTCGATGTTTAGCTCGGAATATTGCGCGGCAATGCTCGTGATAGTAAAATAAATTTAACAGTACTGTTGTTTTAAAAAATATTTTTACTTATGACAAAGGGCATTTGAGTGATTTGTGCTCAGAAGAAGCGGAGCAATATGTCTCCAACGTTTTATTTTTTAATTGGTTACCTTAAATATTGGGGGTAACTGCCAAAATTGAAAGGGGGAACTTAATTATTATGAAAAAAATGTTAGCATTAGTTGTGGCACTTATTATGCTATTGTCACTGGTTGCATGTACACCGCCGGTATCTTCACCTACTACCGCTGCTCCGACAGCAGGTACCACAGCCCCGACAACAGCAGCACCGACTGAAGATGTTTCAGGTCCGGTATTTAAAAACAACGAAGAACTTACTATATTGGTTGGTTCGCACGCATCCTATCCTTACGATGAGAACTGGAAAATATGGCAATATGTTAAGGAAGCAATGGGCGGTAAAATTAAAATCGAACCTATTATGGAAAGCTGGGACACCAAAATCAGTCTTTTAATGGCTTCAAGAGATCAGCTTCCTGATGTTATGCATTCTGCTAACAAGATAACCGTTGACAGATATGCTCTGGATGGAGCGTTTGTGTCAATAATGGACAATCTTGATAAGCTTCCTAATTTTAAAAATTGGGTAGATACAAATCCGGAAAGTAAAGCATATATTAGATCTCGTACATCCGGTGATGGTAATGTTTATCACTTCCCAACCTATGGTCTTCACACCGTTAATAACATTAGAACATGGCTTTACAGGGAAGACATTTTTGCTAAACATAACCTAAGTGTTCCTAAGGATTGGAATGAGCTTTATGAAGTGGGTAAACAGCTTAAAGCACTTTATCCTGATTCATACCCAATCTGTAACCGTGAATCAATGAATAAACTGAGCGTTTTCGGAGCACAGTGGAAACCCAACATGCAGAATAAGTTCTACTATGACTTTACAAACAATAAATGGTCATACGGAATTATGGAACCTGAGTTTAAAGAGTTATTCACATTATATAAGAAAATGTTTGACGAACAATTACTGCCTGTAAACTTAATAACAATGGTTACTAATGACTGGAGAACACTTGTAGCTAATGATCAGGGATTCATATTCAATGATTACCTTATCAGAATTGACATGTTCCAGTCTGCAGCAAGAGTTGACAATCCGGAATTTACATTAACCGCAATGGAACCTCCTAAGGGTCTTACCGCTAATGCGTCACGGTTAATGCCTAAATCAAATTCAGAATACACAGGGTATGTAGTATGCAATACAGGCAAAAAAGACCGTACAGCAAACGCATTCAAATATGTTGACTGGTTCTACAGTGAACAAGGAAAAGAAGTTGTAAGCTGGGGTAAAGAAGGCGAAACATTTAAGATTGTTGATGGCAAGCATGAGTTTATCCTTGATGAAGCCGGCACTCCTGCACGTAACCTTTATGGTGTAGGTACCTATGGATTGTACCAGCTTGTTGATGTTGAATCAAACGAAGCTCAATACACCGATGAAAGTAACGAAAACGCTCACAAGGTTGTAAATTGGCTTGAAGCTGATTTCAACCCATATGAGTGGATATCCTTGAATGAAGACGAAGTTCTTTTGAAACAACAATATGAAACCAATTTAGATGCTTATGTTAATGAACAGCTTGCTGATTTCTTCCAAGGCATAAGACCTATGTCAGAATGGGATGCATTCTTAACAGAAATAAAAGGTTTGGGTCTTGATAAAATGCTTGAAGTGTATGAAGGTGCATACGCACGTACTAAATAATAAAACAGCTTAAAATTCCACAATAAACGTGGCATGAAGCTTTTGCAACGATTAGTTGCAGGCACGGCACTATTACTGATTTACACCGCTACGTAAAGTCTACGCAGCAGATATGATCCCGAATGGGATTTAAGTTAGTAAGTTTAACTTTGATAGCATGCAGGATGCTTTAACTGCATCCTGCATGCTATCATAAAAATTATAAATCCAATAGAAGGGGTTTTAGCATATGAAACAAAGTATTGCAAAAAAGCCGGGTAAGTATACAACAATACCCGGACGCAAAATAGGTAAAAACAATTTGCTGCTGAAACTACAGGACGGTAAGTATCTCTTGTTAATGGTTCTACCTGCGGTTGTTTTTTATATACTATTTAAGTACGTTCCTATGTGGGGTGTTCTTATAAGCTTTCAAAGATATAGCCCATTTAAGGGTTTCTGGGGTAGTCCGTGGGTAGGGCTTCAACAATTTGAAATCTTTTTCAGCAGTCCATTTTGGTGGCGCAGTGTAAGAAATACACTACTACTTTCACTTTACTCTACTTTTTGGAGTTTTCCGGCTCCAATATTATTTGCACTGATTTTGAATGATGTAAAAAACTACAAATTTAAAAAGTTAGCACAAACTATAAGCTATATGCCGCACTTTTTGTCTACCGTTGTAGTTGTAGGTCTGTTTTATATGTTTTTATCTCCCAACACAGGACCGGTTCAAAAATTAATTGTTGCAATGGGAGGAACTAAGAGCGACCTTTTTGCTCAGGCAAAATATTTTAGGACATTATTTATATCTTCTGGTATTTGGCAATCTACAGGATGGGGAGCCATCATATATCTTGCAGCTCTTACAAACATAGATCCGACACTATACGAGTCTGCAACAATAGATGGGGCTAATAAATTTCAACAGTTAATATATATTACAATTCCATCAATAATACCGACAATAGTTATTATGTTGTTGCTCAGACTGGGGCATATTCTTGGAGTAGGCTTTGAAAAAGCTTTCCTATTGCAGAATGACGCAAACCATGATACATCCGATGTTTTGGAAACCTTGGTATACCGAACTGGTATTGCAGGCGGAAATTACAGTTATGGTACAGCTATTGGATTGATGACATCAGTTGTTAACTTATGCCTATTGTTTATTTTTAATGGAATTTCCAGAAAAATTAGCGAAACCAGCTTATGGTAGAAAGGAGGTCTGAAATATTATGGTAACATCAAAAAAGATAACAGTATGGAGTGTTATAAGAACATTATTTTTAATTTTTATAATAGTATCAATTTTGTATCCGTTTTTGTATATGATAAGCATATCGCTATCAAGTAATCACCATGTTATAAAGAACGATATTACGTTTTATCCCAAAGGTTTACAATTTGATGTATACAAAATTATACTATCAAACAATAAGCTTTTTATAGCTTATAAAAACACAATCAACTATACAGTAGTTGGCACAGCAATATCTTTGTTTTTTACAAGTATAGCTGCATATGCACTAAGCAAAAAGAACAGGCTTCCTTTTTACGGGTTTATAAACACGTTGATAGTTGCATCAATGTTTTTCAGTGGAGGCATGATTCCCGCATATTTGACCGTTGTAAATATGCTTGGCTTATATGACAATATTTGGGCGGTAGTTATTCCGTCGTGTATTGGAACATCCAATTTAATTATTATGCGAACGTTCTTCTCTCAATTCCCAGCCGAAATAGAAGAATCGGGAAGGATTGATGGCTTAAACGACATTGGCGTCCTTTGGTATCTTGTTTTACCAACCTCTACAGCGATACTTGCGACAATGGGGTTATTCTATGCGGTAGGACAGTGGAATGCTTTCTTCACTCCTCTTATATATCTAAAATCACAGGATAAATATCCACTTCAGATTATACTGAGGCAGATTGTATTGAGAGGACAGATGGAAGAGACTGCTATACTTTATTCAGCAGGCGGTAACATTATACCCGAAGACTCAGTCAAATATGCAACTATAGTTGTGGCTATAGCTCCGATTATTGCTGTGTATCCTTGGCTACAGAAATACTTTGTAAAAGGTGTAATGATTGGATCACTTAAAGGGTAAAACTATCGGATTCAATTACCGAAAACAATTGAAAAAAATATATATTTTGATAAGGGCTCCCTTAATGGGAGCCCTTTAAATTTGTGTAAAATTTACTTCACTACAAGCAGTCTTGCATCCAAAAATAATCTTCAAAATTACAAAAAACTGCAAACCTAATGTAATCGTATGTATATGCTGTTGATAAAATTAGATTTCAATATTAATTTCTGGGAAAAGTGTTACTTCAAAAAACCACGATATTTCATGATTTGTTACGATCTGAAACAGCATTCAATCAAGGTAGCACAACAATGCCAAAAACAGCTTAAATCCTCAGTTTTCGGTTGTTTTATTTCACTGTAATTCTGCTATAATCATAGCAAAATCAATAAAATAGGAATGGGGTTTTTTCTATGAGTGAGGTTCCCAGAGGATCCTGTTACAGGGTCGGAATAGCTTATAATTTGAAGAAAAACAACGAGGATGAAATGGAGGATGAGCAAGCAGAGTACGATAGCATAAGCACCATAGATGCTATTGGAAAAGCGTTAGACAAAGCCGGATGTAAAGTGGAGCTTCTAGAAGCGGATGAAGATTTCCCAGAGAAGCTCAAGAATTCTTTAGTGGATATAGTTTTCAATGTTGCGGAAGGAAAGGGAGGAAGGGGTCGAGAGGCGCAGGTGCCATCAATTCTTAACCTTTATTCCATACCATATACTGGGTCTGATGAAGCTACTTTATGTATTGCACTGGATAAGGGGCTTGCTAAACGATTAGTTAAGTCCTATAGAATAAATACACCGGTGTTTTTTATTTGGAAAGGAAATTTTTCTGAAATACCTAAAAATCTTAAATACCCGGTAATAGTGAAGCCCAATGCAGAAGGATCCAGTAAAGGTGTATTAGGAAATATGATAGCACAAAACAGGAAAGAGCTTAAAGAACTACTTATCGAAAAGTGGGAAAGATATCGCCAGCCTGTTTTGGTTGAGGAATATATAAAAGGTCGTGAGTTTACTGTCGGAGTTGTAGGAAATGGTGAGGGAAAGCGTATTTTCAGGCCTATGGAGATTATAATTTCCCCGGATGGAAATCCCGATGGCAGTAAAATTTACAGTTTTCATGTTAAAACAAATTACGAGAGCTATGTTAAGTATGAATGCCCTGCAAAGCTCTCAAAGGAAAAGGAAGAAGAGATTATTGAGACAGCTGAAAAAATATATGATCTGTTGGAATGTAGGGATTTCGCAAGAATAGATTTTATGCTGTCCGAAGACAACAAATTGTATTTTATCGAGATAAATCCGCTGCCCGGGTTAGCACCGGGCTATAGTGATTACCCCATGCTTGCCGGATACAATGGACTGGGATATGATGAGCTGATTAAATCGGTCCTAAACAGCGGTCTTAAGCGGTATGGGATGCCAACTGTTTAGTGGGGGTGATTGTGATGTTGGATTATAAAAAAACAGAACTTTGGAAGAATGTAACGCCCGAGCAGTGGGCTGATTGGAAATGGCAGTTTAAGAATAGAATAATGAATGCAGATTCATTAAAGAAAATAATCGATCTTTCAAGTGAAGAAGAGAATTTTCTGAATGAATGCCTTAACAGGTTCAGAATGGCTATTACACCATACTATGCATGCCTTATGAGTCCTGAGAATCCAAAATGCCCCATAAGAGCCCAATGTATCCCATCACCTAATGAAATGGATGTATCGGATTTTGAAAAGGCTGACCCATTAGGTGAGGAGAAATACACAAAGGTGCCGTCAATTGTTCACAAGTATCCGGACAGGGTATTGTTTCTATTGACAGGCAAATGCGCGATGTACTGCAGGCACTGCACACGTAGAAGGCTTGCGGGAAACGAGGATTTTACTATCCATGAGAAAGACATAAATAACGCGATTGACTATATAAAAGCTCATACGGAGGTTCGGGATGTATTGCTTTCAGGCGGGGATCCCTTTATCCTGAGTGAGGCTTTTCTTGAATCAATTATTAAAAGGCTGCGAGAAATAGAGCATGTTGAGGTGATACGCATTGGAACCAGAACCCCTGTAGTAATACCTATGCGCATAACCGATGAGCTTCTTAATATGCTGAAAAAATATCAACCGATTTGGATAAACACCCATTTTAATCACCCAAGTGAGATAACACCTGAGGCTGTGGCAGCATGTGCTAAAATAGTTGATGCAGGCATTCCTCTTGGGAATCAGACAGTACTGCTTAAGGGTGTGAATAATGATGTTGATACTGTAAAGGAATTGTGCCTTAAGCTGGTTAAGAACAGGATCAGACCTTATTATCTTTATCAATGCGATATTGCACAAGGCATAAATCACTTTAGAACACCGATAAACCAAGGCTTAGACATAATGGAGCATTTGAGAGGGTACATTTCAGGTTTTGCTGTACCGACCTTTGTTATTGATGCTCCAAATGGTGGCGGTAAGGTGCCGGTTAATGTCCAGTATGTTGAAGAGATTAATGATAAAGAGGTTAAGCTTATAAACTATAAAAGAGAGCATTATTCTTACCCGAATGTGCCAGAGTAATAGCACCATACGATAATATGATTATCAACTATAAGGTCACGAAGTGGTTTTACGATGATATTGAGGGCATCTTAAACTTCATCAGCCTTCGAAAAAAGGCTGGTAACTTTTGAATAGCATCATGTACAGTTTGAATTAAATGGGACACATCGCAGCAAGGATAAACCTCAAAGCAGTGATGCGTCCCACAATCATTTTACGCTATTTTGTATTCTTTTAAGATATATATAATGAAAAAGAAAAGATTATATCCGGTGATATCTGTCAATCGTTTCTTTTTCAATTTACATTACTCATGTGCCATTTGTTGGCAATGCCAAAACAAATCATACGTGTATCAATACATGTCTATATATATTGAATTTCTAATTCGCATATATAATATCATCTACAACCTGTAACGCCTGTTATATCGGTTTCTTCTTCTTGATATTGTTTTAAGTACTATTCTAAGAATAATAAACAAAATTATTATTGCCCCAATTAATATCAAAACATTTCTTATGATATTGTTTTCAACCAATTCATTAAACTTGTCCCGGATTTTTGCTTCCATTGTTTTTTCAATATCATTCATAGAAACAAGCTGGATGCTACCAATTTCTTCACCTTTGTAATGCCACGTTTTATAACCTAATATTTGCCCTTTTTCAATGGGAGCTGATAAAGGCGTTTCTAAAGTCTCAACAGTTGTAACTTCGGCATCAAGTTTATCCTTCGAGGTAGGAAGAAGATGAGATACCTGGCCAAGAGTCTGCAAATCAACTGGAATATTACCCAAAGAATCCAAGACCTCATACCGACCGTAAAATTCACCAGAAGATACAAGAGTTTGATTCTTAAAGTTTATAAACCCATACTCAAGAAGCTCTTGTGATTCCTTATATAAGATGTCATACGATTCTGTTCCCAGAATGACACCAAGGAGCTCAAGACCTTCTGCATTTACTGCGGAAAAAACAAGGCACATTCCGGCACCACCGGTATAACCGGTTTTTATGCCAGTAACCCTGTCGTAGTAGTCAGAGGTGCTTTTTAAAAGCTTATTGGTGGATTCAATATGCCATCTGTCCCAATCTTCACTTTTACGTAAATTTGTGTTGGGAAGAGGAACCTCTTTTAATGAGACAATTTTTCTGAAAGTGGAATTCTCCATGGCAACTTTAGAAGCTGTAGCCAGATCTCTGGCAGTTGAGTAATGGTTGTCCTCATCTAAGCCATATGTATTAGTATAGTGAGTATTTAACAGTCCAAGCTCCTGAGCTTTATTGTTCATAAGAGTAATAAAGCCATCAATTGTTCCGCTGGGGGATATGTTCTCTGCAACTACATTTGCAGCCTCATTTGCTGATATTATCAGAACAAAGTTAAGTAGATCATTCATGGTCATGATCTCTCCGATTTTTATGCCAGCCAAACCGTAATCACTGGGTATACTGTTAAGAGCGTTGCTGGAGGCTTTCATTTCTTGTTCAAGTGAACCTTGCTCAAGTGCTACAAGAGCGGTCATGATCTTTGTTGTGCTTGCGGGTTTCCAGCGCATGTCTGCATTTTTTTCATACAAAACCTGCCCTGTTTTCATATCCATAAGAAAAGCAGCTTTCGCAGTAAGATCCAATTCTTCTCCGAAAGATATCGTTCCGGGAATCATAAGAATTATTATCAGTGCAAGTGTAAAACTAATCTTTTGTTTGATGTTAATCATTTTTTAAAGCACGCTCCTTTATAAATCGTCTTGGCTGAAGTAAATAGTCATCTATATAAATTGAAAAAAAAGTTAGTTGCGTTTGTGATATTTGTTAATTGTTTCTTTTTCGATTTATATTGCACATGTGCCTGTTTTTGCTATGCCAAAACATATGGCATGTGCATCAATTCGTGTCCATACAAGCTGGATTACTAAATCAACTTATATAGCAGGTATTTTGTTTAAAACTAAAAGAACCCTGAAAAAGCTCCCGCCTTGTAATCACAATTTACAAATTAATAGTATAGCAGAAAAGACTGCTTAGTTAAAGTTGCAAAAGTCACCAATTTGCTGGTAAAGCGCTTACGAAAGCATCTTTTTTAAGTACTCACGCGGTGAATAACCGGTTACTTTTCTAAATGACCGGACGAAATTGGAGTAATCGGAAAACCCGCTTTTAAATGCAGTATGAGAAGCGCTTTCACCTTTTAGCAGCAATTGCTTTGCCCGGGAGATTCTTTTATAGACAATATATTCATGTAAGGTCGAACCGGTTGTCTTCTTAAAAATCTGGCATAGGTATGAACCGGTAATATAAAATTTCTTCTGTAGAAGAGCTAAAGACAGTTCACTTTCCAGATTTGTATCAATATAATCCAGTATGGGTTTAAGCTTACGATGCTGCAAATGGGATGGAGGAGTTCTGGTTTCATCTGCAGATATACGGTTAAGCCGTACCATAATTTCTAAAAAAGTTGCCAGGATTATTTGCGGACTCCAAGGCTGCGGAAGTACCTTTGATAGAATTAATTTTTCAAACAATGCTAAAAGCTCGTTTTTTTCATCATCAGTACTGTTTAGCCTATTATTTTCACCATGTGGCCGGTTTATGAAACAATCGTAAAGCATGTGGTTTTCCACGGAAAGTTTTTTTAAAGTATCTGTTGGTATGCTGCATATAATACGTTCATAAGTATCGTCAGTTGTAAACGTGGGTTTATGTATTTCACCAGGTCGTATAAGAAGTATGTCACCGGGAACAAGCTCATAAGATTTTTTCTCAATAAAATATCTTACACCACCCGAGGAAAAAAGAATTATCTCGTATTCATCATGCAAATGAAAATCAACCTTCATAGAGCTGAGTGGATGTTCAGTAACCTTTTTAAAGCATTCTATTTTTTTCACGAAAGCTTCTAACACTATATAAACCCCCGGAGTTTTCGACACATTATGCGATAAATCTTGTTTGTTCGGTTAATTCCTATTTTACAATATAGTTTGAGCAAGGTAAAGCGAAAAAGCGTGATCATTGTGTTAACTCTGTTAAATTTTAATGACATAATAAATTTAAGCCACAAACTCTATGTACAACAGGCTATGTGACCGATATAATTATAGAGATGACGAGTGAAAACCTTGTCTGAACCATACATAAGAAGAGGTATTTCTAAATGAAAAAATTGTTGAAATTTCTTGTTGCAGCAGTATTAGTAGCCCTTATAATTCCTAACACAAATTCAGCAGCAGCCCAATATCCTGACACAGTCAGAATTGGTTTGAACTCAGGAAACAATGCGGTTTCAAGTGTTTCGGTAAGTGCCGCTAATGGAATTGAAATCGGTTATTTAAATAACAATGCCTTTATATTGCTTTTAGACCAAAAGGACAGTCAACCTTTAGTGATCCGAAAAGATGGGCACTTTGTCAGAACCGCACAGGGTCAGGTAATAGAATATTCTCCAACAGAAGGAGTGCCGTATGAGGGCACAATAATAGGTAACTGGCATATAAAAATTGGTGACAACACACAGGACTTTATGACTGCTCAAAGCCTTGTTGAGGTTTTAATGAAATCCGGTGTAAAGGCTTATGTGGCATATGAAAAGGGTTGGCAGGTTTGGACAGGCTTTTATCCCGATAAAAAAACTGCTGAGGCACAGATAGCAAATCTTAAAACCACTTTGAATACAGATAATTTTTCCGTTACTCCGGAAAGCTTCAATAGGCTCGTTATATATGATTCCTCTTTCAACGTTCTCATGGTTTATGGTGGTGCGGACGGTTACATGCAGGTATGGCCAAAACAGGAAAACAACCCTAATATAATATCTGCTAACGGGAGACGTTACAGAGGATATCTTGAAATAAGAAGATATTCAGATAGTGATTTAACCGTGATAAATATTTTAGATTTAGAAAAATATCTTTATGGTGTTGTTCCGTATGAAATTGAAGCAGACGCACCTTTAGAAGCAATTAAGGCTCAAGCTGTTGCAGCCAGAACCTATGCATACAGAAATATAGGTTCTTCCATTTACCAAAAGTGGGGTTTTGATATGGTGGATACGGTAAGCTCTCAGGTTTACAAAGGCTTTGATGGTGAACGTGCTTCAACTAACAAGGCAGTGGACGAGACAAAGGGCAAGAAAATGATTTACAACGGAAAGCTGGCTCAGGTTTTTTACTTCGCTTCCAGCGGGGGAATGACTGCAAATGTAAAAGAGGTTTGGGGTGGAGAGATTGAATATTTATTAAGTGTCCCAGACCCTTATGAGTCTGAAACCTCCTATAATTATATCTGGGAAAAGGCATTGTCCGCCGAAGAAATAAAGAAAATTCTTTTTATTTCAAATGTTGAAATCGGAAACATCTTATCTGTTAGCGCAGAGGAATACTCTCCATCAGGCAGAGTAACAAAGCTCCGTATAACAGGAACCTTGGGTTCCATAACATATTATAACGCAGACACAAGAACGATTTTCAGCCTGAGCAGCCAAAAATATACAATACAATCCTCTGGAAACATCGTTGTAAAAGCGGTAGACGGTTCTTTAAAAACTCTTGCTCTTGATGGAAGAAAAGTGGTATCAGCATCCGGTACCGGTACTTTGTCAGCCGGTAACAACTCTATATCTGTCGTAGGTTCAGGCAACAAAGTCCGCAGCTTGAGTATGTCCTCCGATAAATATGTGTTCAGCGGAAAAGGATGGGGACACGGTGTAGGTATGAGCCAAGAGGGAGCAAAGGGCTTCGCAAGAAATGGCTATAATTACGAACAGATACTAAAGCATTATTATACAGGAATTACTGTTGAGTAATGTGAGAGAAGGGTGGTATTTATGGAAACTGCAAAATTATTCTATGATGGTCAGAGTCAAGTTGTTCTGCTGCCGAAAGAATACCACTTTTCAGGTAACGAAGTATATATTCGAAAAGTGGGTAATGCTGTTATGTTGTTTCCAAAAGAACGTGCATGGGAAACCTTTCTTAAAGGTCTTGATAGCTTTTCCGATGACTTCTTTGCAGACAGACGTGCTCAGGATGTTCAAGCAGCTGAGCGCTTGCTTGCGACAGAATGTTCCAGGTTACTTGGAACTCAAGGATATACGGTTGATGAGTTTGAAAAAAACATGAGGAAGGCAATTGTCAATGGAGCTGAGTATGGAGCGAAATGACAAGTTATATGAGGCGACTATTGCATCTGATGCAAATGACAGAATATATGACCATATTGAATATTTAGCGCATGCCAGTGTCAATGCAGCAAATAAGCTGTATTGTACATATTTATTAGGTTCGTATGGTACTAAATGCCTACCAACCACAATATAGTAAAGCAGCGGGGGAGATCATTACTTGGATTTTTAAGAAGAGTTATCATAGAAGGGTGTATATAATGAATACGAAACTGTTAAAATATATCTCATTCGGTCTTGTAATGGTGATTTCAATTGTTTTGTTATTAAGCATAGTCATGCAAAATTCTTATAACGAAAATAATGAAAATAGTGGAAATAACGGAAATTCATATAATTCTATTGATTTGAGTTTCATTGATGAAAATATAGGTTGGGCTGTTCAAAGTAATGGCTATGCTTCTGATATTGTAAAAACTATTGACGGCGGGGAAAACTGGCTAAATATTTCTTCATACAAAGGAAACATCATCAAAATTTTCTTTATTGATACATTAGACGGTTGGGCTATTACCCAATCAAATACTTCGAAAGCTGTAAGTTACGCATTTTTAAAAACGGAGGACGGAGGGAAAACATTTAAAGTCAAATATAAAAAGACTTTCAAATCAATTTCTTTAGTTCAGATGAAACATCAAACAACGGATCTGATATTTTTTGATAAAAATAGTGGTTATGTCATGTTATCCGGAAAGCTTTTAAAAACTACAGATGGAGGTCAAAAATGGTCGACGATCACCCCAAACATTCCTGACTTTTTTGTGACTGAAATGTGTTTTATTAATGTAGATTTTGGATGGGTTGGAGGTAGTGTTTCTATAAATAAAAACGTAAATGGTGATGCTTACAATGCCCATATTTATTGCACTACTGATGGAGGTAATAAATGGTTAGATCAATTTCAGATTTCATCAATTTATGGCTATCAAAAAACACATAATTATCAGATCAATGGAATTAGTTTCATCGACAATAAATATGGTTGGTTTTTAATTGAAGATATTACCGATTTGCATACGGAGTTATATAGAACTGTTGATGGTGGAAAAACATATATAGCAATAAATAGTAATAATTTATATCTATCAGGTCCAGATTCCTCAGATATTGAGTTTTTGGATAAAGACATTGGCTTTATATCCTATAAACCCGGAGGGGGTTCTACTGGAGGAGGCATATATAAAACGGATGACGGAGGAATATCTTTCAATAACGTAAGTAATACAAGTTCTAATGGTAATATAGTAGTCAGCGGTGATATTTTATTTGTTACACCATCAAATGGATATGTTATATGTCCTACATTACATGATGGAGACTTTATAATAAAGACGACTGACCAAGGAAGTACATGGAATAAAATTTTTCATTGGTATCCCGACAATACGTGGGAGTGAAACACTATTGGGAATATGGGAGCAATGAATCTGATAGGATTTAATGTAGATAATTTAGTAAATGGTCTTTGTGAAAGGGGAGATGCCAATCAATATGGGAAGGGCTATAAAAAAATTACCTTGCGGAAATTTATATAGTCTTTCAATTTGTGATACAATAATAACATAGTAGAAAAGGATGGTGAAATAAATGAACCCAAAGGTTGTTGCCTTTATTGAGAAAGACATAGAAACTGGTTGTTATGTTGCTATAGTGCCTGGTATTCCTGGTGCACATACTCAGGCTGATACACTTGATGAACTGACGATTCGCTTAAAAGAGGTTTTAGAGTTATGTCTAGAAGAAATGTCACCAGATGAAATAGAGATGATACCTGAATTTGTCGGAGTTCAGCAAATTGAGGTTGCTTTATGAGTAAACTTCAATTGGTTGATGCAAAGAAAATGGAGAAGCTGCTATTTAAATACCATAAAATAGGTGATTGACAAGTTAATTTTATTGTATTATAATTTATTAGGTTCTTTCAAACAAGCAAAAGGACTACTTGACCGCTTCTTTCCTTAGGAGCTAAGGCCATACGGACAGCCGGGTCAACTGCCGCTCGTAGCTTAGGCTGCGTTATTGATTGTGTTAAAAGCGCAAATTTTATAAGTTGGTTACTATAAACCAAAAATGTGTACCAAAATGCACAACTTGTGAAACGGTCAATAAGAGTAGTAAAAGTAGTTCTTGCTATATAGGCTCTGATATAGGTGGTTTTAGACATGTTTTCATTGGATATTGTTTTAAAAGAAACTGTCTAAGATATTAACACTTAACTTGACTATAAGACTTCAAAATGCATTGTGGTATACGTTATGCCGCAATGCATTTTTTGCATAAAAAAAATTGCTTTTTATGCATTTTGGGGAATGTAGAAGGGGACACCTCTTTACTGAACTAAAGTGGGCTTCGCCCGAAACAAATAGCGGAACCTTACAGCTGCAAAACATCTAATAATTGTTTTTATTTTATGTTTTGCAGCAATAAGGTACTAAGGAGGGCGCTTGGTGTGGAATGGGCTCAATGTGTGGAGCAACCTTAAAAGTGAAGCATATGGTTCCCTAACGAAAAAAAGTGGTAAAGCCACATTAACAGGAGAGACTTTATGGAAAACAAAATGCAGCTATATGGTTTTAACAACCTTACAAAATCCTTAAGCTTTAATATCTACGATGTCTGCTATGCCAAAACAGAGAGAGAGCAAAAGGATTATATTGCATATATTGATGAGCAGTACAACTCTGAGCGTCTAACGAATATTCTGTATAAGCTTACCGAAATGATTGGTGCAACAGTGTTGAATGTTTCAATGCAGGATTACGAACCTCAGGGAGCAAGTGTTACCTTTTTGATTGCTGAGGACAGTATAATCTCAAGCCGCAGCGGTGAAACTGTTGTTGGGCATCTTGACAAAAGTCATGTTACTGTTCACACATACCCCGAATATCACCCTGAAAATTCCATAGCTACTTTTAGAGTAGATATTGATGTAGCAACCTGCGGAGAAATTACTCCTCTCTCGACCCTTGATTTCCTGCTCGGAAGCTTTGATTCGGATATTATAACCCTTGATTATAAAGTGAGAGGCTTTACCCGGGATTTAAACGGTAAAAAGCTTTTTATTGACCATAAAATAGCCTCCATACAGGATTATATAGATCCTGCAACACTGGAAAAATACGATGCTGTTGATGTAAATGTATATCAGTCTAATATTTATCATACAAAGATGCTGATTAAAGAGGTGGACTTGAAAAACTATCTGTTTAATACTGATGTTTACGAGCTTGCACCTCGTACAAGGCTTAGCATTACTGATAATTTAAGGCGTGAGATGATAGAGATATTCAGCGGAGACAACGTTTACTAAACACCAACCAATGGAGGTAACAATATTGTTCAATCAACAAAAAGCACCCTTGTATGAAGCACTTGAAGACTTTAAATCTATGCGTATAGTTCCTTTTGATGTGCCTGGGCATAAGCGTGGGAAAGGAAACAAAGAGCTTACTGATTTTTTGGGTGAAAAATGCCTTTCGGTTGATGTTAACTCAATGAAGCCTCTTGACAATCTTTGTCACCCTATTGGAGTTATAAGGGATGCCGAGCAGCTTACGGCGGATGCCTTTGGTGCGGCAGAAGCTTTTTTTATGGTGGGGGGAACAACCTCGTCGGTTCAGGCGATGATATTATCAACTGTGAAAAAGGACGACAAAATAATTCTGCCACGAAACGTACATCGTAGCGTTATCAATGCACTTATTCTCTGCGGAGCTATACCCGTATATATAAACCCTCAAACAGATGAAAAGCTTGGTATTTCACTGGGAATGATCGTTAAGGACGTAAAAGCCACCATTGAAAAAAACAAGGACGCAAAGGCGATTCTCGTGAACAACCCGACATATTACGGCATATGTTCAAATCTTAAAGAGATAACAGAGCTTGCGCATGAAAACGATATGCTGGTGCTTGTTGATGAAGCACATGGAACACATTTTTATTTTGGCGAGGGCCTGCCTGTGTCGGCTATGTCAGCAGGTGCGGATATGGCATCAGTGAGCATGCACAAGTCTGGTGGTTCGCTGACACAAAGTTCAATATTGCTATGCGGTAAAAATGTTAATGCCGACTATGTCCGGCAGGTTATAAATCTTACACAAACAACAAGTGGTTCGTATCTTCTGCTCTCAAGTCTTGATATATCAAGGCGTAATCTGGCGCTTAACGGTAAAGAAATCTTTAGGAAGGTAATAGACCTTACAAGCTATGCAAGAGCAGAGATAAATCGTATTGGAGATTATTATGCCTATGCCAGGGAACTTATAAATGGTGACAGTATTTTTGAGTTCGACACAACAAAGCTGACGGTGCACACTCTTGATATTGGTCTAGCAGGAATTGAGGTTTATGACCTTTTAAGAGATGAATACGATATTCAAATCGAGTTTGGTGATTTAGGTAATATTCTTGCCTATGTTTCGGTTGGTGATAATCAAAAAAACATAGAGCGGCTAATTGGTGCATTGTCGGAGATAAGACGCATATATAAAAAGGAAAAAGTGTCGCTGATGAAGTATGAATATATAAATCCTGAGGTTGTTATTCCGCCCCAGCAGGCATTTTATTCAGAGAAGAAGAATGTTGAAATAAAAGATGCGGTCGGGCAAATTTGCGGGGAGTTTGTAATGAGCTACCCGCCAGGGATACCCATTTTAGCACCTGGAGAGAGAGTTACAAACGACATAGTAGACTATATAATGTATGCTAAGGAAAAGGGCTGTTCTCTTACAGGGACAGAGGACATGGAAGTTAACAAGCTGAATGTTGTATTAGAAGGAGGAAATTAATGGATCTTTGGTATAGTGAAAATAGCACCGAAAACGTTAAATTTTCAATAAAGGTTGATAAGCATATCTATACTGCACAAAGTGAGTTTCAGCGCATAGATATCTTTGACTCGCCTGAATTTGGGCGATTTTTAACACTTGACGGTTTTATTATGCTTACAGAAAAGGATGAGTTTATATATCATGAGATGATAACACATGTCCCTATGGCAGTTCATCCCGATCCCAAAAGCATTTTAGTTATAGGTGCAGGCGATGGTGGTGTTGTAAGAGAGCTTGTAAAGTATGACTCTATAGAAAGCATAGACCTTGTTGAGATTGACGAGATGGTAATTGATGTTTGCAAGGAATATCTTCCGAAAACTGCTTGCTGCTTTGATGATCCGCGGCTTACCATATATTTTCAGGACGGTCTTAAATTTATTCGGGACTGCGATGATAAGTATGACATCATTATTGTTGACTCAACTGATCCATTCGGACCGGGAGAGGGGCTTTTCACAAAAGAGTTTTATGGTAATTGCAGCAAGGCTTTAGAAGCTGACGGCATTATGGTTAATCAGCATGAAAGCGCATTTTATGAGAATGACGCAAAAGCAATGAAACGTGCCCACAGCCGCATATATAAGTCGTTCCCCATCAGCCGGGTTTATCAAGCGCATATTCCGACCTATCCGTCAGGACATTGGCTTTTTGGCTTTGCCTCGAAAAAGTATC
>DAIPML010000021.1:19539-23731 GCA_036768735.1 Clostridiales bacterium
ATTCCGACCTATCCGTCAGGACATTGGCTTTTTGGCTTTGCCTCGAAAAAGTATCACCCGGTGAGGGATTTAAGAGCTCTGCAATGGAGACAGCATAATATAGATACAAAATACTACAACACCAATTTGCATAAAGGAGCTTTTTATCTCCCGAATTATGTTGAGAAAATTTTGAGGGAGTGTGAGGGTGATGAATAAAAATATTCAAACCTTTATAAGCTGTGATTGCGAATATGAGCAATCCGGTATTGTTTTATTCGGTGCTCCCTTTGACGGAACAACATCCTTTAGACCCGGAACGCGTTTTGCTCCATCTGCGATAAGAAATGATTCGTTTGGGATCGAAACCTATTCGCCATATCAAAATCGCGATTTAACTGAAATGAAAGTGTGTGATATTGGTGATTTGGAACTGCCTTATGGAAACACTCAAAGAGTTTTAAGCATTATTGAAAACACAACTAATGATATACTTAATAAAAGCAAAACTCCCGTTATGATAGGCGGGGAGCATTTAGTAACCCTTGGGGCTGTTAGAGCAGCCATCAAGAAATACCCGGATTTGCATATAATTCATTTTGATGCTCACACTGATTTAAGAGATGAGTATTTAGGTGAAAACTTATCGCACTCAACAGTAATGCGAAGAGTGTGGGAAATCACAGGCGATAAAAGAATCCACCAGTTCGGAATAAGAAGCGGGGAAAAGCATGAGTTTGAGTTTGCAAATGAACACACTGTGATGCATAGGTTTAATCTTAACGGTCTTGAAAAAACGGTTCAAGCCTTATCGGACAAACCTGTTTACTTTTCGCTTGATTTGGACATACTTGACCCGAGCATTTTTTCCGGTACCGGAACACCGGAAGCAGGGGGTGTATCCTTTTCAGAGCTGCTTAATGCGGTACTTAAGCTAAATAAACTAAACATCATTGCCTGTGATATAAATGAGCTGTCGCCTGTATATGACCAAAGTGGAGTGTCAACAGCGGTTGCATGCAAAATATTAAGGGAAATTTTATTAATATTGAAAAAAGGAGAGTTAGGATAATGGGAAAAGCGTTAATTATCGGTTGTGGTGGTGTTGCAAGCGTTACAATTCATAAATGCTGCCAAAACAGTGAGGTTTTCGAGGAAATAATGATTGCGAGCAGAACAAAGAGTAAATGTGACGCACTAAAAGAAAAGCTCTCACCCACAACAAAAACCAAAATTCATACTGCAAGGGTTGATGCAGACAATGCCCACGAGCTTGTTAATCTTATAAATGATTTCAAACCGGATATAGTAATAAATCTTGCGCTTCCATACCAGGATTTAACCATCATGGATGCTTGCCTTGCGACGGAAACCCACTATGTTGATACTGCTAACTATGAACCGCTCGACACAGCGAAGTTTGAGTATAAGTGGCAGTGGGCTTACCATGAAAGGTTTAAAGAGGCCGGAATTTGCGCTCTTTTAGGAAGCGGTTTTGATCCCGGTGTAACAGGTGTGTTTTCAGCATATGCACAAAAGCACCATTTCGATGAGATCCATTATATAGACATTTTGGATGCTAATGCAGGAGACCACGGCTATCCTTTTGCAACAAACTTTAACCCGGAGATTAACATTCGTGAAGTTACAGCCGAAGGAAGCTATTGGGAAAATGGCGAATGGGTCGAAACTAAACCCATGAGCATTAAAAGGGTATATAATTTTCCGCAAATAGGTGAAAAGGATATGTACCTCTTACACCACGAGGAGCTTGAAAGCCTTGCTCTTAACATCAAAGGAATTAAAAGAATACGATTCTTTATGACATTTGGCCAAAGCTATCTGACACATTTAAAATGCCTTGAGAATGTTGGAATGACATCAATTGAGCCTATCGAGTTTAACGGGCAGCAAATTGTTCCTCTGCAGTTTTTAAAGGCTGTGCTGCCTGACCCTGCATCATTAGGACCAAGAACAAAGGGAAAAACCAACATTGGCTGCATTTTCAAGGGTATTAAGGACGGGAAAGAAAAGACATATTATTTATACAATGTTTGTGACCATGAAGAGAGCTTTAAAGAGGTTGGAAGTCAGGCTATATCATATACCACAGGTGTTCCGGCTATGATTGGTGCAATGCTTATTATAAACGGCACATGGCGTAAAGCCGGGGTGTTTAATATCGAACAATTTGACCCGGATCCGTTTATGGAAGCTCTTAATAAATGGGGTCTTCCTTGGGTTGAAGATTTTAATCCTGTGCTGGTAGATTGAGTTAAGAAGGAGTATCCTTAACTTATGTTGGTGAATTTTGATATAAACATGATTAAAACTCCATATTATGTTGTTGATGAGAGATTGCTTATAAAGAACCTTGAGATTCTAAAATCAGTTTCTGAACAAGCCGGATGTAAAATCCTGCTTGCCCAAAAAGCGTTTTCGATGTTTGCGGTTTATCCGCTGATAAGGAAATATCTTGCCGGTACAACCGCAAGCGGACTTTATGAAGCAAAGCTAGGGCATGAAGAAATGGGGGGTGAAACCCACATTTTTTCTGCTGCCTATAATCAAGATGAGTTTGATGAAATATGTGAGATTTGCGATCATATTGTTTTTAATTCTTTTTCCCAGCTTGAGAAGTATAGAGACAAGGTAATCCGGTATGGAAAAGAATTTGGTGTGAGAATTAACCCGGAGCATTCAACTCAAAATAATGCTATATATGACCCTTGCAGCAAAGGCTCGCGTCTTGGGGTAACGCTAAAAAACTTCCGTGAGGATTTGCTTTCCGGTGTCAGCGGGCTTCACTTCCACACGCTTTGTGAACAAAACAGTGATGATTTGGTTGAAACTTTGAAAGTGTTTGAAAAAAATTTCGGTAAATATCTACATGATATGAAATGGGTTAATTTTGGAGGCGGACATCATATTACTCGCGATGATTATGATATCGAAACATTGATCAAAAGTATAATATATTTTAAGGATAAATACGGCGTTGAGGTTTATCTTGAACCGGGTGAAGCTATTGCGCTTAATGCGGGTTTTTTAGTTGCATCTGTCCAGGATATTGTTGAAAATGATATGAGCAATGTAATTATTGATGCTTCTGCTGCCTGCCATATGCCGGATGTGCTTGAAATGCCATACCGCCCGGTTATAATAGATTCTGATTTGCCGAATAAGAAACCAAATACATATCGTATTGGTGGTCCCACCTGCCTTGCCGGAGATATTATAGGAGATTATTCCTTTGATAAGCCCTTGGAAATAGGACAAAAGCTCATATTTTGCGACATGGCCATTTACACTATGGTAAAAAACAATACCTTTAATGGTATGAAGCTGCCGTCAATAGCCCTCGCAGGTAAAGACGGGAAAGTGAAGCTTATAAAAGAGTTTGGCTACAATGACTTCAAAAACCGGTTGTCTTAAATAGTATTAGAATATTGATTTCACTACTGGAATTATACTGCTGAAAAAATACATAGTATGCTAAGAATCAATCGTTTTTCTTCATTTAGACCATCATTGTGAGTGCTTGTAGATTCAACTGCTGAAGTTCTTGCACTTATTACATCACTTTACCGCATGGCATAGATTCTGTATTTCCCATGCTTTACATATACACAGTTGTCTTTTGACAGGCTCTCTCCCTTGTATTCCCATATTGGTTGAGAATACGGTTAACAGATGGGTTTTTCATTGCCATATATATTACGCAGACTATTCTAAATTATTCATCAATATTAATTTTTGCAATCAAATCACAAATTATTCCTATCATATAAAAATCCTCTATTTTTATCTGCCAAGTTTCAGAAAATTATAATATTGTCATATTAAATATGTATTATAAACAGTAAAAACGCTCAGAACGCATGAAATGGAAGTGTTACAAAAAAATAACGATATTTCCATGAGATAAATTGTCATTGCTTTTACAACACAGAAGGATATAATTCCAATTATAAAAAAACAAATTTAGCACTCTAAATGCAGTTTAAAGAAAAATGTGGTGTGTTTTAGTTTATTTTAGTATTATGTGTTAAAAAATCTTTGTACGCTACAGGATGTTTCGGCTCTTGTTATGGAACAAAGAGGTCAAAATGGAAGTTATAAAACTTCAATCTCAATTGTGTATTTCATTCGATAAATACACTAAATGGCGCAGCTATGCCATAATAACAAAATAAAAAGGGAGAAATACTAT
>DAIPML010000337.1:0-3410 GCA_036768735.1 Clostridiales bacterium
ATTGATGGTGCTTTGTGTGAAGTACAGCTAATTTAGCTTCCGATTATTTTATTTAGGAAGTAAAGTATTATTCTTTCTTGCTGTATCTATTCTTTCAATCTCAAGTATTTCTTTTATGGTATTGGCTTTTGTCAGTAACTCGTTGTAACAATTAAGGTAATTACGTTTATTTTCAAGTCTCGTTTTCAGATCAATAAACTGGTCAGTTACGTCTCGTGCGTCAATTTCTTTGTAAAGTACCTCGCCATCACCTGTCTCAACATCGGATATAAACCTCGTGAAATTTTCACTCGGTATTCTTATTTTAAAATCATAAGATGTTTCTCATCATGTTACAATTTAATTGTTTTCCGGTTGTCTTATTTTAATAAAGGGCACCCACATTTAATACAAACATCCTCAGTGATATAATGCAGAAAGGCACAGGCATTACAGAATATTATGTCGTCGCCTGATTTATCGAACTTCTCGTAAGAATTCAGTTTGCCGTGAAACCGCACCTTATCTCCTTTTTTGAAGTAGTTGAAGACGGTAGTGTCATCTTCAAACCTGCTTTCGTGTACTTTACCTGTTTCGCTTTTTATGTAAACGGTGTAAATTGTCTGTTTATCGGTTCTTCGGACTTTTTTGTCAATCACTACGCCATCCCACGAGGCTCTGTTTCGTGATTTGGCCGACATGAGACCAATTAATAAAAACATTGCACCTATCACCAGTCCGATCCGGAGCGCTTCGGGGTTGTCCATCTCGTCGCTGAATGCCCCGTAGAGATAGAATCCGCCAATTGCTATGGCTGCAAGGATCAATGAAAACTGAAACTTCCAATTTCTTGTATTCCGCAGGTAGCGGTCGAATGCGGGGTCGCTGATTTTTGAGGAGTAGCCCATACTATTTTACTTTTAACAGTGAAACAACATGCTCTAAATCAATATCTGGCGGAGCCGGAATATTAAGCTCCTCGGTGTTTTTCAGTGTGCGGTCGAAATAGTAGTACTTTATATAAAGTCCGTGAAAAGGTTTATCAATTATCTTCACTTTCTGTATGCCCGACAGCGGGAAATCCCAGTTGTGGAAAAAGCCGTTGATATAGGCAAACTTCTGCCCGATCATAATCACCCCGTCGCCCTTCAGGTTTTTATTGCGGTAGAAAGCAGGCATTACGATAGCAAAAGCAGCTGAACAACAATTATCAGCTTTGAGAACCAGTTGTAGGGTTTCTCCTTTTTCCTCCTGATGAAAACTGATAACAGCACTATAAATGAGCAAAACAGAATTCCGATTACTTCGTAATAGAGGTAGCCGCGAACGGCTATAATTACGCTGACAATAAGGAAGAGCCAGGTTCAGATGTTTACTCCGGCGGGAGTTGTTTCAGAAACAGATCTTGATTTTCTCCCGACCGGGGGTGATTCCGGAAAAGTTTTTGATTCTGAAACGGTTCTTGATCTGGGAGATGAGGTTGATTTAGGAATGGGGGGCGGTTCAGAAATAGTTTTTGTTTCAGAAACGGGAGTTGTTTCAGAAACAGCCTCGATTCCTTTTTCTGCAAGATGTTGTATGTTTTTCCTGAGAGTTGATATGTCTTTGGTGACATCCGTTACATCTGAATATCCCAGAGAATTCAACTCGTTGTTCAACCTCCTGATATGGGTTTCTGTTGCATTTACATCAATATTTGCCTTATCTATCACCTCCATAGCCTTATCCAGATCGCGAGGCAAATCCTTAATATCCAGATTCATTCCCTCTTTGTAGCCTGTACGCACATCTTTGAGAGTACCTGCCGCTTTCTTTGCCTGTGCATAAGCCTCCGATTCGCGACCCCCTTTCATGGCATTCTCTACTTTATTCTGGTACATTCTGCCAGTCTCCTCGGCATTTTGCAAAGTTGTTTCTCCCTTTTTTACCTTAGTGATATTCGACCCGTTGATATCTATTTCACCGGTTTCGGGATTGAAAACGTGATCAGAGTAATCACCTCGTAGTTTAGTTTTATCGCCTCACGATGCAGCATTCCGGTGAGTTTTTTAACGATCAGCTCTTCAGCAATTTGCTGTCCCGTTATCTTTGCAGCCTCTACCACCGATTTTGTCTGGTAAAGATTGTATAAGAACTCGCAACTTATGAAGATAGTCCATGCCAGAGGGCGGTTATCCCTTACCACAAGCTCGATGTTTTCGATACTGAGTATTCTCCCCTTTGCCATATTCATCAGCAGGGGCATGATTGAATTAAGCTGTCGTGATGAAAAAACATCCCAACCCTTCTCCGGCTCATAAATATAAAAATTGAGAGCTTCAATCATTTTTGCCTTAATCATACCCGCTGCCGTTGCTCCCACTCCTTTGAGGTAGAAAGCAGCCAGTGCGCTGAATGCCATATCGCCTGCCCATTCTGTCCACTCGAGAGTGACAGTGATGGCATTTGCCCATGCCTCTTCTGATTTATATCCCTCTGCACCCTCGGCTAGAATAAGGTTTGAAGATGCTCAAAATTAAGAAGAGTGTTATGTCGGACATACCACTCAAAATCATACCAATCCCGACCTTTTACACGAGTTTTCCAGGTCAATTGACTTGTTTTTTGTATAAGAGAAAAATCCATATCCTCACTAAATCGGGGTATATTGTGGAAGATTCTTAAACAAGTTCCTCCATAAAATGCAGCTTTATCGAAAAAACCACCACGGTATAATCCCGCAAGAGTTATCTCTTGCATAACTTCATACGTTGCATTTCTTTCCTGCTCTTTAGTCTTTATCTCATACCTAGAAAGCATTTGCTCAAATATAGTCATCGTTGTAATAGATTTAATAATAATTTTAACATTGTTTTTTTCTTCCCTGCTTTTACACATCCCTTGATAATATCAGTATCCATGTCATCTAAGGCTGACATATCAAAACGCAAATCTTCTTCAAGATAGACCAATAATGCTTTTTCTGACTGAATTCGCAATTGTGGTGTTGTGGTTATCATATCACACAATGCTTTTTCCGGTGTAGCAATCAGGAAAGTATATTTATCATCAACTGTTTGTTGCTTTATACCAATAGGATAGTAGGTATTACTTGTTGTGATATATTCAAAACTACCGATAAGATTTTCAAATTTTGCGGAACGGTTGGTTGTCATGGAGCGAGTAGTAAATACCTGTTCGGGTATTAAACCATAATAACGCAATGCACTCTCCAAAGAGACGTAAGAAGGTCCATAGATGTGATTAGCAATTTTATTGCGAGGAAAACTACACTCCTTACGGTTTTGAATTTACCGTAGGGGAAAATGAGAATTATCTTATCGACTTCAAGCCTTTACGGGACAAGGGAATACGTGTGTGGGTAAACTCGCTGTGCTGTATTTTTTATTAACTCATTTAAACGTGCCTGAAGCTTACATCTAAATTACAAC
>DAIPML010000338.1:0-3407 GCA_036768735.1 Clostridiales bacterium
ACAATATCTCCATCAAAAACCATCTCTATCATATTGGAGATTTGCGTTCCCGCAGAGATTGTTTTCTGTTCAGGAGGGTCATGATTCCTGGGAAGCCAAAGCCCCAGGTGCTTTAAGATCTGGCGGATGATATTCTCCGGATTTCCCACTCGGTTGGGTTTATTATTCAACCGAATCTCGTTTGCAGTTCTTCACCTATTATACATTATTGCCTTATTAGTACAATTATTTTAAATTTAAAAACGCATAAGCCATTGTATTCAGGCGTAGTTTGTTTTATTATAACTATATTATGTAATATAATATAGGTCAATACAGACTGAGTCTGCATAAAAGAAGTGGAGTAACAGATATGAATATGTTTAAACCCGATGATGTAGTTTTATTTCAAGGCGACAGTATTACAGATGTCAACCGGAGCCGTGAGGATGACAGCCTTCTGGGGAATGGCTATCCGATGATGATTAGAGCCTCGTACTTTTCAAAGTATCCTGAAGCCCGTATAACATTCCTTAATAGGGGAATCAGCGGGAATAGGGTAAAAGATCTGCAAGATCGCCTGCAAAAGGATTTTATTGATTTGAAGCCTACATGGATTTCAATACTGATTGGAGTCAATGACTGCTGGAGAAGATACGACAGCAACGATCCCACATCGGCGGAAGAATTTGAAGAACGTTACAGGGATCTGTTGACAAAGCTAAGGCAGAATACTTACGCGAAGCTGATTTTATGCGAGCCATTCCTTATGCATGTAACACCAGATAGAGCAAAATGGAGAGAGGATCTTGATCCTAAAATTGCAGTTGTAAGGAAGCTGGCAAAGGAATTCAACACACTGCTTGTGCCATTGGATAGCATTTTTACAGATGCCGCTGCAAAGCGTTCCCCTGAGTTCTGGAGTGCGGACGGGGTACATCCCACAGATGCAGGACATGCACTGATTATGCGGGCTTGGCTTGACACAATGAAAATTGAATTGTAATAAATGTACGGGCCTCAGCTGCCTGATGAAACGGATATGGTCTTCATAAAAGAAGTCGATATAATATTGCTCGACTATTTTTGCGTAGGTAAAGTTCGTTAAATAACACAAGATTTACATTACATAGTTGATTCACTTATTTTTTATAAACTTTATAATATAACAATACGTACACTCAATACAAGCATAAGGAGTTGGTTAATTATGAATATTGCATTTGCAGGATTCCGGCATGGTCACGTTTTTGAACTTTATAAAATGGCTGCGAATAATCGGGATTTACACATTGTTGCAGCGTGGGAAGAGGACGCAGAAGCAATAAATGCTGCTAAAAAAAATGGGGTTGTTTTTACGCATCAAACATATGAAGAGCTTCTTGCTGATAAAAACATCGATATTGTCGCCATTGGAAATTATTATGGAATTCGCGGGAATATGATTATAAAGGCACTTCGTTCCGGCAAGCATGTAATTACAGATAAACCTCTTTGCACATCATTGGAGGAGCTG
This sequence comes from Clostridiales bacterium, assembly GCA_036768735.1. Lineage (GTDB taxonomy): Bacteria > Bacillota > Clostridia > DSM-8532 > DSM-8532 > JAAYGP01. Next base: position 1,496 of record DAIPML010000338.1, read on the forward strand.
GATGAAATCACTCAATTGGTAAAGCAGACAGGACTCAAGGTCAACTGCATGCTGACTATGAGATATGAAAGCCGGATCAATGCGGTTAAAGAGCTTTTTGAAAGCGGAAGGCTTGGCGAAATTCATAATATCTATATTGGAGGACAGCATCCTCTGAATTATGGTAAAAGGCCTTCGTGGTACTTTGAAGAAGGAAAGCACGGCGGTGTAATAAATGATATTGGAATTCATGGCATCGATAGTATCAACTTCATTTGCGGGTTGCGCCCTTCGAGGATTCTGTCAGCAAGATGCTGGAATGCCTATGCTAGGGAAGAGAGACAATTTGCAGATAGCGGGCAATTTATGCTTGAAATGGATAATGGTGCAGGCATGATTTCAGATGTTTCTTATTCCATTCCCGGCAGTATCGGATTTTCATTCCCGCATTATTGGGAATACCATATATGGGGAAGTAAGGGTATGGTTAGATTTTCGATGAATTCGAAAGCTATCGATGCTTATATTGATGGTGAGCCTCAAGGAATAGCTATACCCGATGCTGTTGTTGATGCAGACTGCTTAACAGACTTTATAGATGAAATTAATGGGAAAACTGATATGCGCCTTTCAATGAAGGAAGTTTTTCAATCGTCAAGAGATACCTTGCTTATTCAGAAACATGCATTTAGCGAAAATGAAAAATATTGAACATCATAAAACATCATAAAATACCATGCCAAAAGACTGAGAAGCCCTATATGCCTCTCAGTCTTTTTGTATTTGGCAATTTATAAAGAAAGAGTCATTCAAAATCCTATATCAGTACGTTTCTTTGCCTTTTCATAAACATAGTCGGCCATTTCCTGCGCGCCTGCAGCTTCAAATTTTGCTCTTATATCATTCAGAAGCTTCAAATCAAGGAACCTTAAAACAGCATCCGCTTTTTTGGTCTGTGCGCTAAGGATCATTGTTTTCTGTTCAGGAGGGTCATGATTTCCGGAAAGCCAAAGCCCCAGGTGCTTTAAGATCCGGCGGACGATATTCTCCTCCTCGATGAAAGCCTTCCACGCCGCATTTTACATGCTCCATCTTTAACAACTCGTATTATCGAAAAAGTTTTAAATAAAGTAAAGAAATATTTTAATATGACATACTGTGGTCATATTAAAAGTGATATACTTTCTTCATAATCCTCTTGAGGATATGAAATGTATAAAAATCACCCATACACAATACTTAATTGACAAGACATAAACAATGTTGCATAAACAATGTTGTTTTATAGACTGACGATTTGCGAAAATAAATAAGAGGTACTGTGAAATGGAAATAAATAAAATACTCGATCTCGAAAATGATGGCATAAACATAGCTAAAGATGAACAATGTTTGTATCTTAGGTGCATGATGGCGCTGGTATAAATGCAGTGAAAATTTATTTTGTAAAGGAGTATCCATTTATGATTGAATTGCCTGAAACCTATGTCCTTGTTGAACAAATCAACCAAACTCTTGTCGGTAAAACCATTATGAATGTCACAGCAAACGCCCACCCCCACTCTTTTGCATGGTATACCGGTGACCCCAATACATATCACGACAAGCTGACCGGAAAAAAGGTGACCTCATCAAATCCCGGTACAGGCTATACCTGCGGCGGCAATACCGAGATATTATGTGAGGATATTTTGCTCGTAATTAGTACACCCATAAAGTATCATGCGTTTGGGGACAAACTACCTGCCAAGCATCAGCTTTTAATTGAGTTCGAAGACTTTTCACACATGAGCTGCACTGTGCAGATGTGGGGTGCCATGTTCTGTTACCCGGTAGATATGGACGGCTTACCCTATGATAAGGGATATGTCTGCAAAAAAACACCACCACCATATGATGAAGCTTTCAACGAGGTGTATTTTGATAATTTATT
>DAIPML010000339.1:0-3394 GCA_036768735.1 Clostridiales bacterium
TTTGCTGCTCGCCCATGCAACCGGGGTGTGTTGAAAATATAGCTTGCTACGCAAGAACATAAATTAGAGTACGTTATTTTGCTTCGCAAAAAACGGGTCTAAGCAATTTCTTCCGTTATTTTAACGATACAATTAAGATGGGTTCCGCCGCGATAATTGCTTATGTTGTTGTTATACCATCTAATGACGTTTGGCTGATTACGCCTCGTTATTGCACCTGCTATGCAAATATTATACCCTATAGCTTAGTTAAGCTGCAACAATCGCAATTCAAAGGAATTTAGTTAAATCCGTGAGACTCCAACCCGCATGACCGAAGGTACGTACCAACCGAATGCACACCCAAGAAGGATAGCCAGAACCTGAACGCTCACCCGAAAGGATAATCCAAGCACTAAAACGTACCAAAAGCTTTGATAAACTCGCCCGCTAGTTACTTTACCCGATGCCTGACTTAAACTAAGTGGTGTAATTGTTAATCCACCATCTCCCACCAGCTACTCTACTTAAATGCTTGACCCGTAGCCTGCAACGGTATTGACAGGTTTGATGATAGGGCATTTTTCATTGACTTGATTATAAAAAGAGGTTATACTTTATTACGAAACAGCGTCTAAAAAACATTCTTACTATATAAGTTGAACTTAATTTTACTTATGCTGTGACGAGTGCTGTGACGAGCAATAAAGGATTATGCTCGCATAATCCAGCAATGAGCGACCCCAGATTTAACAGATGGGTAGGTGTTTTTGCGAGTGCACAGCATTAGAAAAATGTTCAACTTATATAATTGGCTTTAACCGTGGGATAAAAGATGCTCTTGTCGATGGTAATGTCGCAGCAAAATATTGTGAAACTCTTTTTAATTACATATAAACGAGATTTTATGAACTACTTAAGTAGATGTATGACAGTTACCCAACTACCCTAAAGGGATAGTGGTTTTCATTAAAAAATATATAAATGCAAATAAACTGGAGGTATGATTAATGAAGAAAGAACAAATTATTACACGTATCCGTGATAACGGATTGGTTGCAGTGGTAAGGGCAGAAAATGAGGATATGGCCGGAAGAATTACAGAAGCTTGCCTTGAAGGTGGAGTATCAGCCATAGAAATAACATTCACCGTCCCAGGCGCTCACAAGGTAATTGAATCGTTGGCAAAAAGATTTTCCGAGGATCAAATTATTTTAGGTGCCGGCACTGTTTTAGATCCGGAGACTGCCAGAATAGCCATTCTTTCTGGAGCAAAGTTTGTGGTAAGTCCAAGCCTTAACACGGAAACAGTTAGACTGTGCAACAGATATCGCATTGCTTGTATGCCTGGAGCTATGACTATAAAAGAAGTTATTGACTGTCTTGAAGCTGGTGCGGATATTATTAAGGTTTTCCCCGGCGAACTGTTTGGACCGAAAATCATTAAATCCATTAAGGGTCCGCTGCCCCAAGCAGAATTAATGCCTACAGGTGGTGTTTCCGTTGATAATGCCGGTGAATGGATAAAAGCCGGTGCTGTTGCCCTAGGAGCAGGAAGCAGCTTAACCGGAGGTGCTAAAACTGGAGACTATGCAAAAATAACTGAAGTTGCCAAACAATTTATTCAAAAAATCAATGAAGCAAGAAGTAAATAAATCTGTTTTTCGTGATTGGAGGTTATCGCATGAGTATTTTAAAAGTAAAGCCCAAATCAGAATGCATGTATGATTGTATTTCTCTGGGAGAAATTATGCTAAGGCTTGATCCCGGAGAAGGACGCATCCGCAACGCTCGTTCCTTTAAGGCTTGGGAAGGCGGTGGAGAGTATAATGTCAGCCGGGGCTTGAAAAAATGTTTTGGAATGGATGCAGCAGTTGTAACAGCATTTGCAGATAATGATATAGGTCATTTAATAGAAGATTTTATCATGCAGGGCGGGGTTGATACGAGATTAATAAAGTGGGTGCCTTTTGACGGTATTGGTAGGAACGTTAGAAACGGTATTAATTTCACCGAAAGAGGTTTCGGAGTTCGTGGTGCTCTTGGAGTTTCCGACCGCGCAAATACTGCGGCAGCAGCTTTAAAAAAAGGAGACATAGATTGGGAATACATCTTCGGGAAATTAGGCAGCCGTTGGTTTCATACAGGAGGTATTTTTGCAGCTCTATCCGAAACTACCCCGGATGTTGTTTTAGAGGCGGTTAAGGCGGCTAAAAAATACGGAACTATCGTATCTTACGATTTGAATTATAGACCATCATTGTGGAAAAGCATAGGTGGACAGGATAAAGCCCAAGAGGTTAATAAAGAAATAGCAAGATACATTGATGTTATGATTGGAAACGAAGAAGATTTTACTGCGTCACTCGGCTTTGAAGTGGAAGGTAACGATGAAAACCTCAAAGAATTGAATCTTGACGGATACAAGAAGATGATAAATGAGGTTGTAAAGGAATACCCGAATTTTAAAGTCATTGCAACAACTCTTCGTACTGTTCATACTGCAACTTTGAACGATTGGAGTGCAATGTGCTGGGCAGGCGATGAGATTTACAAAGCTAATGACTATAATAATCTTGAGATTATGGATCGCGTCGGAGGAGGAGATAGCTTTGCATCAGGGCTGATATACGGACTGATGGAAAAAGACGATCCTGGGACAGCTGTAAACTATGGTGCTGCTCATGGGGCATTGGCAATGACAACTCCAGGAGATACGTCCATGGCCAATGTAAAGGAAGTAGAAAGACTGATGACCGGGGGAAGTGCCCGTGTTGTCAGATAATTAGTATTTTGATTATGACGAAATTGTCAGTCTTTTCGTGGCGTATGTTGTATTTCATAACATACGCCGTTTTGTTACACAGTATATATCTCGTTACTGTCCACACCCTCTATATTTTGAGATATAGCTGTGCAATAACGGAAACTACGCTTCAATTGCAAAAGCTGTATAATTCGGCTTGCGTCTCCTCACCCTGGCTATACATCTCTAAGCTACACTCCGCTAATGTTTCCTAACATTACACATTCATGTTTCATCAGTTGCCGCTGGACAGTAACCATATCTCTGTTGATACCAGTAAATGGCGCAAAATTAAGTGTTGACAAGCAATAGAGAACCTGATAAAATCAGTAATTGTCGCCCGATGATTCTTGATAAACACAGAAAATACGGGCAACATATGAAATGTAAGATAAAAAGTTAATGTTTTATGTAAACTAGGCGCTGGAATAAATTGATTAACATAAAGTTCTTGACAAACATGAAGCCTGGTGGTAAACTGTAAAAGCTGTCGCCGATAAACAGCCCGCAAAACACGCAACAAGCGCAGTTTGGGACAAGGCGAAAGCAGACGGCGAAAGTCGTCACAGGACATTGAAAATTGAACAGTGTAATGTATGTTTTGTTAAA
>DAIPML010000340.1:0-3391 GCA_036768735.1 Clostridiales bacterium
AGATATATCAGAATTTCAACTCACCTCGTTTTCTTTGTGCTCTACAAACCTTATAGCAGGGTAATTGAATCGCATTTAAGCTTTTTTATATCTTCGGAGGATACAGTTATAAATTCTTTATTAGTAGAAGTTATAGCAGGTTTGACAAATAGGCTTTTGATCCGAATAATCTCCTTGTTCTGTTACTAAACTACAACCCGATAAAACTAAAAGGCGCTACTATCACAAACTTTAATATTATTTAATGACTATGGCTTTTAGTCAGTAATCTTTTGTAAATGAACGTGTACCGATATAATAACGCTGCATACCTTTGCTCAGACTGCATTACGAATATCGGCATATCTATTCTAAGATAAAGCATACTGAACCAACGACATAGTCATTTATTATTTTCATATTGGCCTCCTTCTTAACGGTGCAAAAAGCTGTGAAATGATAAACGTTTTTAGTATCTACTACAGTACAGGTCAAGTCGGGTATTTAATAAAAAGGATCTGTCTATTAAATCCCAGCTTTATAGACAGATCCCATACACTAAACTTCATTAAAGTATTAATATGTTATAACTGATGCTCTCTAAAATAACCAACATAGATACTTTTTGCGATTTCTTCTTCATTTTTATGAAGAACCATACCAATCGATATGTTTCGTTTTGGGTATCTTGATTGTAATGTGCAAAAAATTGGCTTATAACTTTGTATATTCATTATTATATGATGTCCCTCAATTGCATCCTCACACATTGCTCCCCACTCAAATTTATCACTTGAACCGTGTGTACCATCACTCGCAAGCCTATCAACAGTTCCATGTAGGTGAAAATATGAATATTGTAAGCATTTTAATTTCCTATTTGCCTATTATATATTTTTTTACTTCAACTTTATCTTCACTTGTCTGAAGCTGATAAACATTCCCGGAATAATCAACTGTTATTAGATGGTCGGTTAGCCCTTCTGTTGGGAGTATCTTACGGTCATCGATGTCGTGACTTTCAAGTTTTTCGTCCTCAAAGGAGAACTTGTGGACACTATACAGGGAACCCTGTTTATTTTTTTTGAATAATCGTTTAAGAAAATAGAGGTTATCATCATTATCAATCCCAATAACAAAAATACCTCCAATAGAATTCTCGTTTTCCCTGCTGAAAGAAACCAAATATTCTTTCTCAGGATAACTCGTGTTTGTAATTACATATTGAAGTTCTTCCTCACAGCTACCACCTAAAAATTCAATCTTTATAAGGTTGTTAGAGCTCCCCTCATAATCAAAAAGATTCAATTCATCATGATACTGCTCAAAAATGTTTAGGAGATTTCCCTCCTTTGAGTATTTTCTTACCCGGAGATTCATTGTTTCAGTGCTGATATCAAGAACACTGACATTACCGTTATTACCTATATATAAGAGATGGGCATTCTCAAAGGTTTCATCTATTTTATTAACGGGGGATTTCCCATTAAAATCTGAGAAAAACAATTCGTCTGGCGTTAATACATAAACCATTCCTTCTTTACTGACTTTCCAATCTTTTATATATATATATTCTCCAAGAACCCCAAAATCAATTATGCCTTTTGCCTGCCCGTCCGGCCAATACACCCTCAACAGGTTATTTGCCGGATCGCTGACATATACATTACCAGCTCCGTCAATTTCAATGCCGTTTGGGGCGATATATGTATAACTCAATCCTTCAGATTCAAGTTTCACTTTTTGGTATTTAAAATCATTATCACTTTTGTTAAACTCTTTATCAATAAACAAAGACTTGGCTAATCTTTTACTGTCCTGTTTTTCTTCTCTTATCATCTTATTTTCCTTTACCGAAGCGGATATCTGTTTTACAGGAGTTTTTGGTTCAAACCTGAATGAGAATAACTCGGGTTTCACAGCCAATGAAATGGTGATTGTTAAAATAAGAACTCCTGCAATTATCAATAGTATGGATGTTTTTTTCATAATATAATCAACTCCTTTTTAGTTTAGACTTCTTAAGTTATTTTCATCAAAGCTAGATCTTGCGGATGATAGTAATTCCTCGAATATTTTTCTTCCGCCATTCTGTTTTCCGTCAGCATGAATAACATAAAGACCGCTAAGCGTAGAAGATAATCTGCTAATCACCATTGCATGCGCTCCAACTCCAGATTTAACGGAAACATCACCAATTTTTAAATTAGCCACCGTTGTTCCCGTTGAACGAGAAACAATTTCATCAGTTCCACAATATATATTTTCAAGAGATTTTAGTGTGTATGATTGGCTAGAGGCCTTTGCATTCCAATAAACAAATCCGCTGCAATCAACACCGCACCAAGCTGATTGGCTTTGTGGTTCTCCATCATATCGTCCTGGTTTTGCATAATTGGAGCTATAATGATCCCAATTTGTTTGCGGAGTAGTGGTTATATTTAGATCTGCTTCATCTAGTTTTTGCTCGTAATAAGTTAAGCTGTCTTTCGTACCATAACTATATGCAACACTTTTTGTATGATATTCGGTTCCGCTACTTTGCCTGCCATAAAAGGGATGGGGAAAATATAAATATCTATATGCCTCCATTAGCATTTCCATATCGCCTTTACATAGCATAAACTTATACTGTTCTGTATCATTATGCGCTGATAGATATCCGTCAATACGTATGTAATATTTTGTATTATGCTTATCTGCAGGAACAGTGAATGTTAAGTGCTCTTTTGTTGTTCCTCCCCCAAACGCTCTGGCAACATAAGAAGTAGTGTCTGTATAATGATATATGTATATATCATAATCAGCAGGAAGGTTTCCAAAAATAGTCCCGACACTAGACATTTTATTGTTTGTTAACGTCGCAGAATAAGAACCTGCGGGCAAGTTGATCCAATACCAATCTTCATCCCCATCATAGGCTATCTTCCCCACACAACCCGTTACCATATTTTCTCCGTTTGTTCCGCGAAAAGTTATTTCATTGGCTTGCGCAGGAGAATTGTTAGGTTCAATATCTGTTCCATCGGCAGCAAAAACAATAGTTGATAATAATAATAACGCAACTAATAGTGTTATAGTTTTTAATACTAACTTTGGCTTCATAAGAATATTCTCCTCTCGTTTATTAGAGTTTGGTACCTGGTTTTAAAACGGCATTCATTTAATATTTAATAACAAGCCCTCCTATCTCAAAAATATTTACAATACACCCAAAGAGAAGTATACTTAAGCCATGGCAGCCTCTTTGAGGAATTGCATATTTATGGTGAAAGGTTTGGCAAGATGAACAGTTCGCAAGACATACATCTTATCAGACCTTTTTCCATCGTAGAACACACATCCATCACATTTCCCTACTCTTATGGACATGTTTTTGTTATTGGAGCTGATGAGAACGCAACCTCATTAA
>DAIPML010000341.1:0-3353 GCA_036768735.1 Clostridiales bacterium
TCCGCTTTGAAAACTATTAACTTGAGTTGGGAATTTTAAATGAGATTTTTAATTAGTATGTGAAGTGTGGGCATGGATGACAGCCTTATCACCCTCTTTTAGGTAGAGTTGAATGATTTTGTCCGCTCTTCGCCCCATATAGATTTCTCTATCTATATTTTCTTCAAAAATTGTTCCTGTCCGAGCCGATTCTTCCAGTAGAAATAACAAATAATCAAAGCCTTTTGTGTCCAGAACGGATTGTAACTGCGAATCACCAGCTACCCGATCAATTACCCCTTTGTAATCTTTATCGTTTAATAGTTGCAGATATGGTTGCGAACATTCCTCTCCAAGGAGCACCCTGAAATAGTCGTAAAAGAACACGTGAGGCTGGGCGAGTGTATTAAACCCGAAAATATGTACGTTGGATTGTGATGTTTCATTATAGCGTCTGAGCCATTTTAAGAAATCGATAAACGATACGCAATCATCAAAATAGGCCCTTGTTTCTGCTTCTATCTCTGGCACTATCTCTTCTGAAATCATCCCATTTACGTATAAATCCCATTTCAAACACATATCGGAAGCTCGCTCAAACAACACTGCCTTACAACTGTGTTTAGAAATTAAGGTTCTCATAAACTGATAACAAGCCTCTTTTACTTCCTGACTTCCGTGGGTGCATTCTCCTAATCCTATTATCTGCTTATCCTATTATCTGCTTATCCTTTATCTCCTGTATTTTTAAAATCGCATTATCTTCGGAAAATGATAATGGAATCATATACCGCTTATTCAAATCGGTAGAAAAGCCTCCGTAAAAGTCCTCCACCCTCATGGGATTGATATTTTCATTCCCAATAGAAATCCTTATACGGTCGATCCAGGCATTCTGGTTCTCTTGGGGATGTTCATCCGCGAATGCAATTACTATCTTCAGGGCTTTCTCATGGCGTAGCGGAAAAGAGATGGGATTGATTTTCCAAGAACGACTTTCAATGTGTATCGAATCTGTAAATAAAATATGCTCATTTTCATCCAGACCACTGATTTCAAATTTCCAATTCACCATATTCTCGCATTTGCTGTTAATTGAAACAGTGCAGGTATCTCCATACATATATTGGGGGAGAGTGACCTTACGTGAAAAGAACATCTCTTTCTTTTTGTCCCATTCTCCACCTCTCCCCCTTGTGCTTCGTGAAGATATTTTCAAGGGAATTTTTTTGTCGATAATTTCCGTACTATCCATGGAAAACTTGATCATCTTTCCAATATTTGTCCAATCTCCCCGGTATGATTTGGCATAACTTTCGAACAGGAGGTCGTAAGTATCTTCTACCGACTGTGGAAACAACCTGGGAGGCTGAAGAAGATACAAAAAGATCAGCAAGATCTTCACACTCATTAATTTACTGAAACGACTCATTGTAAAGCAGATGCTGGAATTATTCATGTTGAATTATTATTTTGAGGATCGTCATAAGTATATGTATCTGTTGAAGCGTCGTAATATTCCAATACTATTGCATGCCCGGATTTGTCCGTTGTGAATCAAAACAGATACCCATGCCGGCGATAGATTGCTACGGTTATTGTCTTAACAATAGTTTGTTCACGCGCGTTTTTTTGAAAAAGCATGATGAATTTCCGATGGTTTCAATTTAATTTGGCAATGTTAATTAAAATAATCTTAATATAAAGAATATCAGTGTTAATTCTTCCGATTTAGTACGTAGATAATTATTATATGCCACTTTACTGCCCGAGGATATCGACAGCGAAAAAGTCCTTAAATACGGCAGAAAATAGCTTCTTGCACGGATAATAGAAGGGTAATGGGTCGTTATCTCCTCATTGTTATATAAGCGAAATATAAGGGAAATAGGGAGAGATACCGAACAAGGTACGGAGTAATACCGAACATGGTACGAACAAGGTAGAAAGAAAAGCCGTCTCATGATAAAACTGTAGTGACCCCAAAAAGTTGGACAAGATTATTTAGATATAAAAATAACCCCCAAAAGTATTTTGTCTAACTTTTGGGGGTCGGTTCTATAGTTAGCGTAAACTCCAATTATGAATCACTCGTGATGCTTCGTACTCTTTGGACTGGCCAGTCAAATCTACGCAGCATATCTGATACCATTATAGAGTTTATTTGCTTATACTTATTATTTCACTTGTAATATTACCTAAATTATGCGAAATCAGCGCCAGTAAAATACTGCCACTTTTAACTGTAATCCAAGCCCAAGCTACTCCCAATACTGTGGTAATTAAGAAAGAGGAAGAATTAAAAGATATTTCATATGAATCAGTTAAAAAGAGTCCGTGTGCCATTCCAAACAATAGAGCTGTCACAAATATTACCGGATGAAATATCGAAACTTTGGCTGGTTTGAGAATCTTAGTTAATAATCCAAGCATGATTCCCCGAAAGGCTATTTCTTCATCAATTCCTGGCATTGTAGATTGAAATAAAATTGTTTCAATGTTCCATGCTGCGGGTGAAAGATAAAAATAATTAAACAGACCTTTGATGACAAAAATTATAAGAATGAGAAATAACCCATTTTTAAGAAAATTATCATTTTGCTTGAAGGTCAAGAAATAGTCTTTTAATTCGAATTTTCTATATAACAGAAGAAATAATATTGAACCCAATATGGCAAATATTTTTCCACTCCAATTCCAGTTTCCTTTTATAAAACTTAATTGAGCAAACTCAATGGGTAAATAAAGCAGCATGCTATGGATCAGAAAATAAAGCGAAAAAACAACCAATATCTTTAATGTCTCTAATCTTCTATTTGTTAGGGTCAAAAAGATGACTGGTAATACAATTGCCAAGTGTATTACATGTTCAATAAAAACGTTCATCATATGATGGTTGCTTCAAAAGATTTCTTAACTTCCAAATCGCGACCTGTTCAACCTCGTTGCTCCAAAACTGAATAATGATATAGCTTACTGCTGAATATTGGGTAATTCCAGTCCGTATCCTTTCCGTTTGTCTTCTGCTTTCAGCAGGAAGGCAAAGACCAGTGCCAGTACACCGAAGCTGGTAAAGATGAGCATGGGGATTGTATAGTCGTAGGTATTCACGGTGAGTCCGTCGCGTACGGTTTGTCCTGTTACACAGAACTTTTCAAGCACCCATCCAATCAACAGGGGTACACCCATCAGTCCCCAGTTCTGTACCCAGAATATCAGTGAATAGGCAGTACCCAGTCGCTTTTCCGGTACAATCTTGGGCACCGAGGGCCACATGGCCGAAGGCACCAGTGAGAAGGCGATACCCAGTACCACGACAAGCACCATGGCGAAGATCCAGCTGTTGAGTCCCGGTACGGAGAACAACGCATGCA
>DAIPML010000342.1:0-3347 GCA_036768735.1 Clostridiales bacterium
TATCAAATGACCTAACAATCAACGTTCGGTAACATTATCATTTGACTTGACACTGAATCCTTCTTGGTTAGTTTGATCTGGTGTTTAGAATAATCCGGGGAATAGATAATAAATTATTAAACAGTAATATTAATGTTTGATTATTTGCGCGCTTAGATCATTATAGGCAAAAGGCTGTTCTGGAAGAATAAGCATAGTGCAGAGTTCCCGTTGCACATGCGTGTTATGGGGATAACATAAGGAGACCTTGCAGTAGTTATTGGGGAAAAGAGGACTCCTCTGATTATCTTAACAATCCTTCTTCTTCAAGGTACTTTATAAATTTGTCATGGATAATCTTATTGCGCTCGCAAATCTCTTCCTCACTGAAGTCATCTAATTGTGTTATGTTTTTGAATTCTAGGATCATGCTCCCGGGATGCTTTTTTCCACTCGCGTCTTCATAACCAAAGTAGTACTTTTTTTTGTCTTCGAATCTGTAGTCTGATGCCCTTATATTAATTGATTTTTCTAAAAGGATCTTATTTCCGAGCTCTTCAAGATTCTCTGGATTGAGTAATTTTTTTTCTTTATTTTGACGTTCTTTCGCATATATATGTTCAATGTCGAAACCACTGCTGCCAGGGACTGGTAGTTTTTGATCTTTAAAGGTGAAGGCATACCAGGTAATCAAAGACCGAGTAATTAATCTGTTATTTGTGAATTTATAGTTCTTAAGCACATTGCGAATATGGTTTTCCTCAAACTTGAATTCACTAAAGTCACATCTAGGATTACCCAGAATTCTTATCATTTCTGCGTAAACAGGTGTGCGGAGTGCATTTACGCCTGGATTTGTAAGCGAGTAAGCGAAAATAAATGCTGTTATTTTTGATAAAAACTTATCAAAGAGTTTGTTGTCTAATAATCCGTTCTCATCTTTATGTGATAGAAAATAGACAGAGGTTAGATATTCCCACATGCCATTAGGGGCATATTTAAGAACAAAAAGTTTTCGTAGTACATCTTCGGAAAAATTCTCGGAATCTTGTTCAACAACAGCTTTCCAAAAATCTAAAAGAACTTTTAAGTTACTGATGGTTTGATCATTTAATAATCTGCGGTACTTGTCGTGCTCATAGAACTTTCTTAAAGCTTCAGTCGTTGATGACTTAATGCCTTCTGACGCACGAACATAATACATATATTTTGTAAACAATTCATCCATTGGTGTGCCTGATTTAGGATTGAAAATCCTTTCAGTTACTGCATATAGGTCTTTCCAATCTTCGATGAATTTGTTTTTTGAGCCCTTATTTTCATAAAACTTATAAAATTGTGCCTTAAAAATATCTGCATCTGCTAATGGCATGCCACGATCATTAAGAGTAGAAAATATCCTTAAAGCTGTATCTTGAGAATCGGCCTCAATAGGGAGTAGTATGCAACTATTTAATATGCGGGCAGGTAAATATGGAAAGTAAGATGGATATTCATCTATAAAATCATTAATTTTATTTTCAAAAAATCGATAGTTCTTTACGTATCTACTAGATGCTTTTTTGTTAAGATCGCCATCTTTCAAGATTGACAGAAACTCCTCCTTGTCGTCATCAGTAGCTACTTCAGAGTCTATTTTCAGGGTTCTCATATCAGCATTTCCGAATTCGTCGGTTTGCCAGATACACTGAGAAATATTTTTACGCATATCTATGGAATGCTTATCTCCCATATGTTCAAACCTGTCATAGAAAGCCCTTAACAATAGCAGAATAGTGGTAAGTCGTTGTTGACCATCAATTACTTCAGACTGCTTCTTCTCGTTTTTGTAAGTGACTATGGTACCCAAGAAATATTCATCACTTGATTGAAATGAATCTATATTGTTGTCAGGAAAAGCAAAACTAAAAATGTCATCCCATAAGGTTTGACATTCATCTTCTTCCCAAGCATAAGGACGTTGAAAATCCGGGATTAAAAAATTTGCTGATTTATCCGTTAACAGACTCTTTATTGTTTTTTGATCAACATTTAGCTTGCTCAATCTAAAATCTCCTATTCATAATTCTTGATCATATCCTCTCCCATATCTAACCCAATCTTTCGAAAAGACCAGGGGTAATATCATGGAGCTTTGGCTTGCGTTTTGGGCCTTGTCGAAATCTTTAAGAAATATCTGAATATTGCTATAAATCTGAGACTATAGGCCTTGTGTGTCGTGAAGAATACTGTCGTTTACAGCGGTAACAGACCTGTTACTGATTTTGCCTTTTAGTTCCCGATAAACCCCTAGGATATTTCGTAAGTCATCGGCTAAGGTAGAGGATGGCGGTATATTGTTGGCTGAGTAGTATAAGCCTAAAATGTGTCCATTTTCATAACCTTGCAGGAGCCTGTGGTTTGATCCTTTTATCCTTAGGGCTATTTCAATATTATCAAAGTCGTCTAGTGCAGAGTATAGCTCTTTTTTCCAATATCTAGAAACCGCTGCTATATTTTTTAACGCATCGTCGCCTTCGTATTTGTTGTGAAAGTAAGTCCAACCTTGGTTTAAAGATAAAAATACACCTTTCATGTCCTCAGTAAAAAGATAAACAATATAATAACCTTCTTGGGGTGTTCTAGTAATTTCAGGGTCCATTATTGCAATCCATGGTCCCGTAGCCCATTGCCCTTGCCCAACTGACCCTTTTATGTAATATCTATTAGGGTCAATATAAGCTTTATCATATATTGTTTGAATGGCGTCTTGGCGAATAAATTTTGCTAAATCATGTCCTTTTATGGCCTCAGTTTTTGCTTGTAAGTAATTGTTGAGTACATTTTGCAGAATTTTTTGCATAATTTTTTCCTTTCCAATTTTAGGTCGTTACTCAAATATCTCTTTCTCGGTCGCAGATTAGTTTTCTATTGTTGAATTGTCTATAATTCTCCCTACTCCCACTCGATCGTGGCCGGGGGTTTAGAGGTGATGTCATACACGACTCTGTTCACATTCGGTACTTCGTTCACGATCCTTGACGAGCATTTTGCCAGTACCTCATAAGGCAGGCGGGACCAGTTGCCGCTCATGAAGTCCACGCTGGTCACGGCGCGCAGGGCGATCGTCTCGCCATAGGTGCGTTGGTCGCCCATCACACCCACCGATCGCACCGGTAAAAGCACTGCAAAAGCCTGCGAGCTGCCGGTGTGGGTTTGGTCGCTCTCATCCCAGCGCAAGAGGTCAGCTTTGCCAAGCTCTTCAAGGAAGATGGCATCCGCCTGTTGCAAGGTGGCAACGCGTTCGGGAGTCACCTCGCCCAAACAGCGCACTGCCAGGCCGGGACCGGGGAAGGGTTGGCGCCAGACCAGATCCGGCGAGATGCCCA
>DAIPML010000343.1:0-3325 GCA_036768735.1 Clostridiales bacterium
CGTATTTTACTTCGTAAAAACGCGTGATGTTCAGCTTTAGCTGAACGAGTTCAATAGGATTATAGTAGGAGAGTACTCGAAGCTGATGACTATTTTAACTTAAAAACCGGGAAGTCTTCTTCCTCTTAGCCTTCCTTGCTCATAAAATGAGAGCATAGGTGGGAGATGAATCGGTAGTTTTGTGATATAATAACCTCACAAGTGAGGATATTATATACCTCCGGCGGAATTGATGCGCATGCGAAATTTTCTGCCGAAAGCAGAAACGCATATGCGCAATTATATCATGCATTTCTTCGAAATCATGATATAATATCCTCGTTACCATTTTGAACTTTTTTGATGAAAGGAATGAGAATATTGAGCTTAATTTTACTGGAACAGTTAAAGCCTCAAGTAAAAGAGCTGCATGAAAACATAATTGAATTGAGGGATTCACTTTGACGTACCAAGCTTAGAAAAAGAGCTGGCAGAGCTGGATCAAAAAGCGCAAGAACCTGGTTTCTGGGACGATTCCGAAAATTCGCAGCGTGTCTTGCAAAAAAGTAAGAATCTTCGCGATAAGATTAGCTTATTGACCAAACTGAACAATGATGGTGATGATCTTATTACACTTGTTGAGATAGGTCTTGAGGAAAAAGACGAAAACCTTATAGAGGAAATACAGGAGAACTTTGAGGAGCTTGAGCAAAGATATGAAAAGCTTAAGCTTGAAACTCTATTAAAGGGACAATATGATAAAAATGACGCGATTTTTACCATTCATGCTGGAGCCGGTGGCACTGAAGCGATGGACTGGGTACAAATGCTTTTAAGAATGTATACTCGCTGGGCAGAAGACAATATGTTTCAAACCCGTGTGCTTGACTTACTGGAGGGTGATGAAGCAGGAATTAAAAGCGTTACTGTTGAAGTGATTGGAGAAAATGCTTATGGTTTTTTAAAACCTGAAAAAGGAGTCCATCGACTTGTGCGTATTTCGCCATTTGATTCATCTGGCCGCCGTCACACATCATTTGCTTCCATGGATGTTATGCCTATTATGAATGAAGGCATAGAAATTGATATAGACCCTGATGACTTAAGAGTTGATACTTACCGCTCAAGCGGTGCAGGTGGTCAGCATGTTAACAAAACCTCGTCTGCCATCAGAATAACACATATTCCTACAGGTTTTGTAGTTACATGTCAGACGGAAAGATCCCAACACCAGAACAGGGAAACCGCCATGAAAATGCTTTATGCAAAGCTATTAGAGCAAAAAGAGCAAGAGCAGCAGCAAAAGATTAGTGAGATAAAAGGTGAACAGATGGATAATGCCTGGGGAAGCCAAATTCGCTCATATGTATTCTGCCCATACACTCTTGTTAAGGATCATCGTACAGGGTATGAGGAAGGCAATGTAAACAAGGTTATGGACGGCGGCATTGATGGATTTATAAG
Organism: Clostridiales bacterium; assembly: GCA_036768735.1. Classification (GTDB taxonomy): domain Bacteria; phylum Bacillota; class Clostridia; order DSM-8532; family DSM-8532; genus JAAYGP01. The sequence goes on from DAIPML010000343.1 coordinate 1,444, forward strand.
CTCTTATCTGTCGTTTATGGCAAGAAAACAGCTTTCATAAAATTTACTGAACCAAATAAAAAGGCAAATCTCGGGAGCTAAAACCTCGTTGATCTGCCTTTTTTGTACGCCACAGATGGATGCGTGTAACTCAACGTTGAAGACAGTTAAAAGCTCCTCTATTGGAACCTGCAGTTGTAAGCCGTCTGGTGTTAAAAACATATACATCCAACCAAAACTATAAAGGTGGGATTGTATCCGAGGATTGCACCCTTAGAAAGGTTGGTGTAAGGCCACTAATCGTGCTGTGCCTTCTTTTTTGATTTGGAGAAATGCCTGTAAAAAAACTTATAGGTTTTATATAAAAACAAAAAAGTCTCAATAATGCCAAGACCTATTACAATATATGCCAATTCCTTATATTCAAAAATACGTCGTTTCATTTTCTCAAACAGAGTTAATTCGGGGAGTATTTCCTTATCCGGGAACAGATCTACAGCCATAACGGTGCTATCGGTAAGAGTGAACTTAATTGTACCCATTAGAGTGTTTTTATATAGTGGAATCTTATGAGCTGATGTAAGAGGTTCGAATTTAGTTTCCTGAATGTAATTTACGCCAATTGGATGGGTGTAATAAAGATCAGTTCCTGCTACAAGGGAGATATCATGACCTTCTATATTTAAATCAACCATTGGTTGATCCTTGGAAGCGAGAATGCTTATCCTGAAATTGTTAAATCCATGGTCAAGGAGCTTCATGCTGTCTGTGTACATGCTGTTGGCGGGAGAATCAAGCAAAAGACATAAAAGCCTTTGCTGCCCGCGGGATACGGTTGTAATTACAGATTGGTATTTGGGATCGTTATAACCAACTTTACCTCCGTCCACACCTTCATAGCTCCAAAACATTTCATTAAGGTTTGTAAGAACAAGAGTCTTTTCTTCATCAAACCATGGTTTTGCTTGGGATGAAAAAACAGTGTCAAACTCAATATTTGTAGTTAAGGCATGTCTTAGCAGCTTTGCCAGATCATTTGCGGTGGTTCGTTGCTTTTCATCATATTCACCTGTAGGATTAACAAAAACAGTGCTGGTCATGTTAATTGATGCGGCATAGTCATTCATTAATTTGACGAAATTCTCCACAGAACCACCCACTGCTTCAGCCAATGCAATTGTTGCATCATTTGAATTACTCAACATAGAAGCATAGATTAAGCTGTCTGCTGAGTATTTTTCGCCAACAGTCATATCAAGCATGGCTTCTTTAGCATTAACAGCATCCTTACTGGCTGTAATCATGGTATTGCCATCTGTCTTTTCAAGAGCAATAAGGGCTGCCATTAGTTTTGAGGCAGCAGCAATATGCAGAGGTTCGTTAAGATTTTTTGAATATAAAATCTGACCCCGTTTAAGCTCAAGCAGGATAGCAGAAGGTGCCTCTATCAAAGGATCCGTCGGGAGAGCGGATACTGGTATGGACATTAAGCATATAAGTATGAGGAGAACAAAAGATGAAAATCTCTTAAACATTTATGGCCTCCAATAAAAGGTTTGTTCTTATTACTATGTTACTATTCTATCTTACTTTTAGCAAACAAAACAAGGATATTTTCTGAATCTTCATGGAATTGATGGTGAATAATTATGCCTGTTTTTGCCACAATAATATGTAGGTATATATTGGGGGGAATACATTGTCGGAAAAAAAGGTACAGATTTCACCAGGACAACTAATCATTTTAATTGCGACAACTGTACTAACTACAGTGGATATTTTTGTGCCGGCCTTTGTGGCTCAAGAAGCTAAAAATGATTCCTGGATATCTACAGTGCTGTCGGGTATAGTTAGTTTCCTGTTTGTTTGGGTTCAGTTAAAATTATACAGTCGCTATAAAGGA
>DAIPML010000344.1:0-3325 GCA_036768735.1 Clostridiales bacterium
TCATCTTGAGAAAACATTACTCTCTATTTTTCGGTTCACTCTTTCTCTCATGGATAACAGCCATTGTGCATCTCTGGGATAATCGCAGAATGTCACAGGCGTGTCAAGACCTTCCTCGACAAATTCAATTACAGCCTCTCTTCCAATAAAGCCCTCAAGCAGATTAAAAGCACGCATATCTTGAAGTGCATCGCGGAAAACCTCAAGCCTCAACGAAACGACAGGACCGTCTTTTCCCGGATATACAACATAAGCGTCACCCGAAGGAAAGGAATAACCTGCATCACTAACATAAAAAGGATTCACCTGAGACTTTGAATGTCTTGTATACCAAAAATTATATCCCCACTGCAAAAAACCCTTTATATTATACTTATAAAGCTGATACCCTATTATTCTGTTTCTGGCTGAAGGCATTGCAAAAAACCTGTTTGAGACTTTTTTGTACTGACCGCAGCAGTAATAAGTCCAAAGATCCGGAACTTGGTGTTCCAAAAATTTATCTATATGATCTGTGCTGGGTATTGGATTTTTGACAATCCCTTTCTCATAATATGTGTAGTCAGATAACGCATCTATTACCGGGAACCCCTTCAAATTCCTGTTTATGATATCTGCTGCATTTTTGTATGCTTCCATATGCTCCAGCAAAGGTTCGTCGGATACATGGAAATAACTTTGTTTTTCGAGATGATTTTGCTTAATAAAGCTTACAAGTGCTTTAAGAAATTGATCGAGAAAACTGCTGTACTCTGCACTTGCAGCGTCAGTTTCCCAGCCAAAAATACGTTTTAGTTCTCCATTTTCTCTTGCCATTATTTTAGGAGCATGCTTTGCACCCCACTGTGTAAAAAGATGAGAAAACTCAAAATATTGAATGCCTGCGTTCAGGCACATATCAATCCACCGTTTTAACCTGTCAAAACCGAATTCATATCGGTCTCCGACTTTTTCCACATCCGTCAGCTGAACGGTTGGTCTCTCTCCACCTATCATTGTGTCAAGAGGAGGAGTAAAAACCGGTGTGAGAATCATATTTATCCCATAGTCAGAAGCTGTTTTAACAAACTTTTCAATAATCTCCCAATGCTCTTCGCTGAAGACATCCACTCCGTAAAAATTGGAAAGGCAATCCGCATGGAACCATTCTGTGCGAATGAGGGTTTGCTGCGGGAGAGCAGCGCCAATCAATTCCAGATTAAACTCAGCTGTGCCAAGCTCTATGCCCTGCGGGTCATCAAATATAATCCGGATAGGATAATTACCTGGTTTACACGCACCCTTTGGATCGACTGTCACCCAAAGAGAACGCCATTGCTCCGGCAGCAGAATTATCCCTTCATCAGTTATGGGCATAAGCGAATCCGGGTACAGACCCGGTGTTACCCTTAAAACATTATCATCATGATCTGCATAACAGGGCATCTCTGATGGAACAAGGCCTACAGTACGGACTGTGATCCAGTCTGTAAGCTCCGATACAACCTTGATACCGGCATCTTTGAGCATTGCGCTGTTCCAACGGTATGCGATCTGGAAGGAATAAACTTCATTGGATAACATGGATCCTTTATAAGTCTGAACATGAGCGGGTTCTTCATCTGCGAACACTTTCTCTAACGAACTGAACAGTTTTAATTCCAATACTTTGTTCTGTTTCATAGGTATTAATCTCCTTCGACCGATCTGTTATTGCCTTTTGCTTGAATTGTACGAATCACTTCTGACATTATATACTATTTAACTAATGACAACAAGAAGTGGTAACACCGCTGTCGGTAGTCTGTGTTAAGGCAAGCGTCCAAAACTCTGCGAAAAAGACTAGAAAGCTGAGTAATATTTCTAACCGATTGACAAACTAAATGAAAAGGTATAAAATAGAATTACCACCCCACCCGGGGTGTGGTATATTGAATCGGAGTGATTATTATGAATCAAAAATTTAATGTTTCAGGCATGACTTGTTCAGCTTGCTCCGCTGCGGTGGAGAAGAGTGTAAGAAAGCTGGAAGGCGTTTCGGACGTGAATGTTAGCCTTCTAACAAACAGTATGACTGTTGAATATAACGAGGAAAAAATTGAAACGGGTGAGATAGAAAAGGCGGTTGAAAATGCCGGATATGCTGCATCTATATTTATTCCCGGGGTTGATGCATCGGCAAAAAGCAAACCTGCAAACTCTGTGGATGAGCAAATCAAGGGTATGAAGCAGCGACTCATTGTTTCATTTGTGTTTTTGTTACCTCTTTTATATATATCAATGGGCCATATGATAGGCATACCCACGCCAATTTGGCTCCATGGTACAAAGAACGCAGGAAATTTCGCATTTTTGCAGCTGCTGCTGACCTTGCCGATTGTTTATGTAAACCGGAAGTATTATCAATCAGGATTTAAAACCCTTATTCACAGAGCACCAAATATGGATTCCTTAATTGCTATTGGATCTTCAGCGGCAATTATTTATGGCATTTTTGCAATATTCAAAATAAACTACGGATTAGGCCATAATGAGCTTGGAATTGTTGAGAAATATAAAAACGATCTCTATTTTGAAACTGCAGCAATGATCCTTGCGCTTATTACCCTTGGCAAGTTTCTTGAAGCAAGATCAAAAGGAAAAACCTCCGAAGCCATAGAAAAGCTGATGGATCTGGCTCCAAAAACAGCAACTGTTGTTCGCGACGATAAGGAGGTTGAGGTTCCTGTTGAAAATGTTGAGTTAGGTGACATCGTCATCGTTAGACCGGGTCAGAGAATACCTGTTGATGGAGTTATTGTTGAAGGAAGCTCCTCGGTGGATCAGTCCGCATTAACCGGTGAGAGTATACCGGTTGAAAAGCAGACCAGTGATAAGGTATATGCGGCTACAATAAATAAATCAGGATTTTTCAAATTCAGTGCCGAGAAAGTGGGAAGCGATACAACCCTTGCGCAGATTATTCGGCTTGTGGAGGAAGCGAGTTCATCAAAGGCTCCTATTTCTAAGCTTGCCGACAAAATAAGCGGTGTTTTTGTCCCTGTTGTAATTGTGATAGCCGTTCTTTCATCAATTATATGGCTGGTTGTGGGGGAGTCCCCCGAATTTGCGCTGTCTATCGGTATATCTGTTCTTGTGATATCCTGCCCATGTGCCCTTGGACTTGCGACGCCTGTGGCGATAATGGTTGGAACGGGCACGGGAGCATCTAACGGCATTTTGATAAAATCTGCGGAGGCACTGGAGACAACTCATACTATAGATACAATAGTTTTGGACAAAACAGGCACAATTACAGAGGGTAAGCCCGTGGTTACTGACATTATTGCGATGAATGGTATGCCCG
>DAIPML010000345.1:0-1275 GCA_036768735.1 Clostridiales bacterium
TCATGGGTTGGATAACCCAATCTGCAACGAGATACGTCAGCCAATATCAGAACAGTACCGAAGAATCAGATTTTTTTAAAACTATCTTCACCGCACAAGTTATTATTGGACTTTCGGTTATATTATCTGCAGTTTTAATATCCTTTACTGTTGGGTTAACCGTGCCTGCCGATATTTTTAGATATTACATATTTATGTTCATTGGGTTTAGCCTGGCACAGTTTCTTCTACCGCTACTTGCTTATATGCGCCGGATTAAATTAAATCTTGTTTTATCCGTGGGCAGCAACCTCATAAAGCTTCTTCTAACGCTTATATTCATTACAATTTTTAAAAATAATGACAAGACCCCGGTTGCAGCACTTTTAAGCTACGGGATAACAGACCTTGTTATTGCGATAATAATTATCTTAAGAATAAATGCCTTTAAGCATCTTAAAGCAGGCAAAGTAAAAAAAGAGATATTCAAAACTCTCTTCTCATTCAGCTTTCCTTTTTTAGGAGTGAATATTACAACAGCTCTTCTAAATCAATCCGACCGTCTTATAGTTCAACCTCTTGCAGGGGACACGCAGCTTGGGATATATTCCGCCAATTACAGCATCTCATCTATGGTATTGCTTATGATATCAACTGGGGTTATGAGAGGGGTCTATCCTGTTTTATTAAAATCCTTCAACAAGAACGAACCTAAGCAGGCAGCAGAGCTGTTATCACAAGCCATACGCTATTACCTTCTTATTGCTTTACCTGCAGTTACAGGGCTCGTTTCACTGTCTGCAAGGATATCGGATATGTTTCTTGGAGAGCAGTATTTTGAAAACGGGTTTGTTATTTCAGTTGTTGCTATTGGGTTACTTTGCTCAGGCCTTGTGGAGTATAGTAACAAGTCATGGGAACTAACTGCAGATACCAGACCTATATTTAGAAATACGGTAATAAGTGCAGGTTTGAACATTGTTATAAACATAGTGTTCATCCCGGTTTATGGCTACCGCACGGCTGCTGTTTCCACATTCATATCGTTTTTTGTGTACCTTTGTTTGTCTGTTCTTGGGAGCAGAAAGAAAATAAGGTGGTATATTAAACAGGGAAGTTTTATAAAAATGGTTTTTGCCTGTGCTGCAATGTTTCTATATTTGTACGTGATGAAGCAGGTTTTGCCTGAAAACCTTATAACTCTTGCGGTAATGGTTGTTACCGGAGCTGCTGTTTACTTGGCTATTCTGCTTGCATCAGGTGAGCTTAAGGATGTAACTGTCATGTTCAGACGTA
>DAIPML010000345.1:1375-3288 GCA_036768735.1 Clostridiales bacterium
AAGAAAGCCCAGCTTACCGATGAAACACTTTTTTCCGAGATTCCGAAGAGTACTTTAATTTATAGAAGCAACGCCTGGGATTTGTCAGAGGTGGTGTTTCCACTAAACCTTGCGGGGAAGTATATAAGGCGTCGTATGCTCGTTCCTGATGGTGAGCGTTTATGGCAGATGTTTTCAGTGAAAAAAGCCATAGACATAGTGAAAAACGGAGATTTCAAAATGCTATATTCTACCTCTCAGCCTTTTAGTACTCATCTTTTAGCTATGGAAATAAAAAAAGTATTTCCCGAGCTGCCATGGGTTGCTGACTTTAGAGATGAATGGACACACAATGCTTTTGTAAAAGCATACGGATACAGCAAACGCAGAATAGAAAAAGAAAGAAAAATGGAGCGAAAAGTATTTGAAATGGCGGATAGAATCGTCATTAACACTCCATTTATGAAAGCAAATTCTGTTGACGACAATCCCGATTTGGAGAGCAAATTCCATGTGATACCAAATGGATATGACAGAGAAGATTTTGAAGGGCTTACACCGGGTGATAGAAACGAGAAATTTACATTAACTTATACGGGACTTATTTACGGAAACACGAGCCCGGAAACGCTTTTTAAAGCAGTTTCAAAGCTTATTGGGGAGAGACTCGTGGAGCCTTCAAAAATCAAAATGCGTTTTATAGGTAATTTCAAGGTTGACGAGCTGTATCTAATGGCAGAACGATATAATTTGTCGGATGCTATCGAGACGCTACCGTATATGCCTCACAGGGAAAGCATAAAAAACCTCATGTGCTCCGATGCTGTTCTTTTGCTTTTAGGAAAAGGGACGGATGCAATCTATACCGGAAAGCTGATGGAATACATTAACACGGAGAAACCGATTTTGGCATCAATTCCTGCAAGTGGTGCTGCAGCTGAATTAATTGGTGATACAAGAACAGGAAGGGTAGCTGATTGTGACGATGTGGAAGCAACCGCTTCATGCTTTAAAGCTTTGTATGATGACTGGCTTATGGAACGGGATAATTTTAACCCGGACAGAGAAAAAATAGATCAATACGAAAGAAGAGAATTAACCAAAAAATTGGTAGAAATTTTTGATAGTCTATGGTAGAATGATAATTGTTTTCACTGCAGTAGCTTGTTATGCTTAATAATAAGCATGAATGCATTGAGAAAAGCACACATTCCGCGCGCAAAATACCACTGTACCTTGATTGGATACAAGCTAATGAAGTGTATTTCTAGCCGATGGCTATAAACACGGTGAAGCTTTTTGCATGAAAGGTGATGATTTTTGCGTTATACAGTGATAAAATGCTCGCGGTGCGTTGCACACAAAACGTGCAAGGAAGGCGCTTTCAGCGCCCATAGCATATTTTGCAAGCAAAAATGCGGTTTGGCGCGCAATTCGCGCAAGCGCTCATTGAATATTTCAAAAATGAAGAGCTGTTACCATAGGATAAGAAAGGATGTAACCTGTATGAAAATTTTAAATGAAAAAGGTAAATTGTTTGGTCTTATTAATATTATTGATTTAGGCGTTTTACTGGTTATCTTGGCCATTGTTGCCGGAGGTATCTGGTATGTTAAAAGGGACGCACCTGTTCAGATTGTTAATACAAAGGATTATTACGTTACATTAAAAACTGAAGCACAACCTGTTGAAGTTTTGGATGCGTTGGATATAGGCGACAGGTTCTATTATGGCAACAACTTTTTAGATGTAACAATTACAGATATTAAGTCCGAGCCTGCAAAAATAGATGTGCAAACAGCAGAAGGTGACATTGTTGTAAAGCCGCACCCGGAGCTAAAAGATATATATGTAACCGTATGTGTTAAAAGCCCTGCTGATGAACCTATGATTTATATTGCCCAAACTCATGCAACTGTTGGTAAATCAATAGC
>DAIPML010000346.1:0-3274 GCA_036768735.1 Clostridiales bacterium
TTATATATCAATAGGTTAAGCTTGTTTTGCTATCTGCTCGTGCAGATTCTCGGTAATATCACGTTTTATTGCCCTTTTTACATAAATCCATCCAACAAAACCCATAGATAAAAGTATAAAAATAATCATTACCCATTTAAATACAAGGTAATAACCCGCTTCATAATTCATAAACCTCATCAACTCCATTCCTTAGTATATTTATAATACGCATTCTTCTAACCATTTTGCAACACCGTCATTGTCGCTAATGTCACAGATGAACTTGGCAACCGACTTAACCTCTTCAATGCCATTTTCCACTGCAACGCCAACACCGCAATTTTTAATCATTTCTAAATCATTAATATCGTCACCGAAAGCTACAACCATGTCTGTATTAATATTATAATATTCAGCGACAGCCTTAACCGCATTCCACTTTACAGCGTTACGGTTAGCAAATCTATATAAATTTTCGCCAGTATAACGCAACAAGTCGAGCATTGGGAAATTTGAAGCTATACGCTTAACAACGTGAGGGTTAGAGGCGACTATTGATATTTTCAAGTAGCTTATATTGTCATTTAGTGAAAAATCGACATATTTATAATGGGATAAATCTGCATCTGATGTATCTACCCTATTGGTATAAGCAACATATTCGTTTGTTGCATGCACATATAAAATATCAGGCTCCTGTAAGCATTTATTTATCAGTTGGGAAGATATATCCGCAGGAATATCAAAACGAGAGATTACTTCTTCCCCTGCAAACGAGACCGCTCCTCCATAACCGATAAATACATCAGGAGTAAACTGGTTAAGAAATCTTGACGAGGATTGTTTTGACCTCGCAGTTGCAAAGCCAATCTTAATTCCTTTGTCTTGATATTTCATAAGTATGGAAATAGTATATTCAGAAATAGATTTATCACTTCGCAGAAGTGTATTATCTAAATCCGTTATTATCATCTTTATCATTATTATATTCATTCCTTTCGCTTCGCTCAAGGCACAAAACGTAATGAAACTGTTGACTCCTTTTGCGTAGCACAATATAATAGATTTAGATAGTGTCCTCCCGGCATTGACATCACGGTGACCACCTACTTGCTGTCAGTGTGCAGGTGCTTTGGTCTATCGTACAATATCAGGTGGAATAGAGTGCAAAAAATCAGTCCAAATAAGGGCTATGTTTTTTGTACTCTTTTTTAGTTTTTTGCTATTTTTGCATTGTTTCAACCTTTCGCCTCCTATTTATGATTGTTTTCGTCATGTCATATCAAACACAACAGCAGTGTGTTGATGGACATTTAGCAGTACATATACCGACTCTTTATTGGGTTTTTCTATTTAATATGTCAGAAAGATTACGAAGCTTCTCCATGATCGGTTCACCCGGAAGGCTTGGTTCAATCCTGTCAGTACCCAAAAAGTAAACCCAATCTTTATATTCAGCCCCCATATTGCGCAAAAGCCGTTTTGCCATAGCTAACGATGTATCTGTATAACCGTCACCACCATCGACAAGTATAACCCCGCCATACCGCTCTTTTTTTATTAAAACAGTTTCTTTACGAAAGGTCTTTGAAACCCAAAAATATTGAAGCCTGCTAGCCCATTGTAGCAAGGAACCTGTAAGTTCACCAAAATAGATAGGAGATGCAATCACAATGTTGTCAGCATCATTAATGGTTTGGTAAACCTGCTGCATATCGTCTTTTATTGCACATTCGGAATGGGTCCAACAGAATCTGCAATCTACACACGGAGATATTTTGCAATAGTATGTATCAACAACTGAAATATTTCCATCCAAAAGATCTTTAAGCCTGTTTACTAATACTGATGTTCCTCCGCTCTTTCTTGGAGAACCATTTATAATAAGTGTTTTCATGTTGATTCCTTTCTTGTGCTATCCGCTGCAGGGTGCGGTAGCTTTCCAATCTGGACTATTTGGCTTAAGGTAAATTTAATTATATCACTTTCGTTATTTGTCTTCTTTTCATTTAAATACAAGGTAATAACCTGCTTCATAATTCATAAAACTATACCTATATCTATATGCATTTTAGAAGTTCAATATCTGGATCATTAACAATGGTTGTACTTAACCCGCTAAAAAAGTGTTCATACTGCTCAAAAAAGCTAAATTTAGCTTGCTTAAGCCCACATTCATAACCAAAACATAAAATGTTTTTCAGTAGTCTATCTATATCATTTGATGGAGACCAGCATAATACTAATCCGGTATCAGAGGGTTTGTAATAACTAAATTGAACGAAATCACCTTCAGCCGTTCTTATAGCTGGCGTTAATCGATCATCACTTTTCGGGGGTTCGTTGCATACCTCCCACATATGCCTGGATGATATTTGTGATAAACCAAAAATAAAAGGCAATTCCTTAATTATAGAGAATGGAACATGATCTATTCTTTTGTTGTTAGAATTATAGTCTGTATGTTTAATTGTAGGAATTTTAATTTGTTTGATGTTTCTTCCATGAGTAAATCCGCATTTTCTATAAAAAGAGATGGAGCCTGTCTCTTTATCCGGTATAGTTACAATTGATTTGCATCCGTTTTGTCTTGCATAATATTGACCATCATTAAGCATAGCACGCCCTATACCCTGCTTTTGATAATCACTATCAATTTGAAGCAGACCTAAGTAAAGAAACTTATTAGTAGGTTCATCTGAAACAATCCATTCCCCATGCCCTACAATTCTATTGTTAAGAACAGCAACTTGTATATAGAATCCTCTATCCAGCCGTTTTTCAACCCAGCTTCTACACTCAATTTCATTATCCCATGGATCATTACAATTGCGGTGTATATTCTGGATGCCTTTGATATCATTCATTGTTGCTTTCCGAATAACAAGTCCAATCACAAATTTTCCCCCTAATTCATTATCAATAAACAACCTTATGCTTATTTTCAATTCGAATTTTTTTCGTACTATGCAAAACCTAGGATTAACCGCTTTTGGGATTATGCTTAAAATAATGGAAGAAATTGCTTAGACCCTTTTTTTCATAGGCAAAATAACGTACTTAAATTTATGTGCTTGCGTAGCAAGCTGTAATTTCAGATATCTCCTTATAGACAAAACACTCCGTAATATGATCATTGACAATACCTATGGCTTGCATAAATGCATAAACTATGGTCGAACCTACAAATTTAAAGCCCATTTTTTTTAAATCTTTGCTTATCTTATCGGAAAGTGGGGTATTTGCGGGTAAATCACTATGCTTCTCCCAATGACATTTGATAGGTGTATAA
>DAIPML010000347.1:0-3272 GCA_036768735.1 Clostridiales bacterium
TCTTTCATTTTCTTCACCTCGCTTAGCCGCATATTCTCTATGCCATATGCCTTTTAGCATGATTATTAAAAAGCGCCGCTTGTCATTATATCATAATGGATATGCCATAGCAAGAAAAATAATATTTACATTTTTTTGAATTTTGCAGATGGATACCTATATCATTATTTCACGGCTTCCGTCGCCTGTTTCCGTGATATAAAAGCTGGCGGGATAGCCTATCCTTTCATTGTATGCTTCACCTACCAACCGAATAAACTCCGTAACCATATCTTCCTTAACAAGGCTTACAGTACATCCGCCAAATCCGGCACCAGTCATTCTTGAACCCAATACACCATCAACTTTTCTGGCTTCAATAACAAGTGTATCAAGCTCTTTCCCGGTTACTTCATATAAATCCCGAAGTGAGTTATGAGAAGCATTCATTAGTTTTCCAAAAGCTACTAAATCATTGTTTTTTAATACTTTTACAGACTGGATCACTCTTTCATTCTCCAATACAATATGCTCAACGCGTTTTCTAACAGTTTCGTCTGTAATCAGTTCCTTATATTTATAAAAATCATCTACAGATATTTCTCTAAGATATTCCGCCTTTGGAAAAGTTTTCTTAAGATAGGCAAGCCCCTTATCACATTCACTTCTTCTCTCGTTGTATTTGCCTTCACCTAAGCTTCTTTTTTTATTAGTGTTTGCAATAACAAGCCTGTAACCGTCCATTTTAATGGGAACCATCTCCCAGGTTAAATCTCTGCAGTCCAAAAAAATTGCCATGCCTTTCTTACCCATAGCAGATGCAAATTGATCCATAATTCCACATTTAACGCCAATGTAGTTATGCTCTGCAGCTTGTGAAACCTTTGCCATTTCAACCATGTCAATGTCACGCTTGATTCCCTGGGAAGCATCTCCTAAGCTTACTAATGCTATCGCAGTAGCCAGTTCGATTGCAGCAGAAGAGGACAGCCCGCTTCCTAAAGGAACCTTGTCGTCATATAGCAGGTCACAGCCACAAAGAACATATCCTGACTTTTGTAGCTCATCAGCCACACCAAGCTGATAATTCCCCCATTCTAAGTGCTTATATTTATAAAGCTCGTCAAGATTTGCGTTTACCATCTGCTTTAAGTCTGTCGCAATAAGATTTATCTGCCTGTCAGAACGAGGTCTTACCAGAACTGTAGTTGACATTGTTAAAGCAGCAGGAAACACAAAACCGCCGTTATAGTCGGTATGTTCGCCGATAAGGTTCACTCTGCCCGGAGATATAAACCTGCGCAACCCTTTTTTGTCACCGCCAAAATATTTTATAAAGCTGTCTGATAATTCATTAATCATTATAGTACTCTGTTACGCAAAACTTGTATTATGATTATCTCCATAAAATCATAAAATTGACTTTATGATAAAATTTAATACATCTTAAATTTTATCAACCTCGTTTTAACGTAATTTCTCCTCTCTTTTTCAATTTATCATATTTATAAGATCACACTTCTATAAGTGGGGTTCCCTGTTCTTCCTTCAGTGGGGGCAAGCTCCCGCCGAAGCCCATTGTGTATTTTGCTGCTGAAAAACACGTGATGTTCAGTTTAAGTAAACTATATGAAACGTCACAAATTCATGTAATTTATTTTATGCTATATAAGTTGAACTAAATTTTACTTATGCCGTCACAAGCAAATAACAAGTGGGAGTAGCGTTTTTGCAAAGGCATAAGGTTAAGAAAATATTCAACTTATATACCTATAATTCAGAACTCTTTGCAATGATAGTACAAGTCCAAAGACGTTGTATAAAGTTTACTATATACTTCATACCTCTGACCTCTGACCTCTGACTTCTAACTCAGATGACTGCTTGTCCATATATTTCCGATAGGCCTTTTTCAGCTCTTCAGCCTTCTCTTCAGGTGCTGTTGGATTGCAATGCGCCCATACTCCGGTTTCGCTGGAAGCGTTAAATTTTTGTTTTTCTTTTGAGCGCATTGGAGGGAAAAATTCAATATGAAAATGGTAGTAATCTGAAGTATCTCCACTATTCACAGGATTTTGGTGCATACACATCATATACGGAAAGCGTGTGTCAAACAAAGAATCAAGCATTCCCGTGGTTTCTCTTATTACCTTTGCAAGATTCTTTTTTTCCCCGTTATTCATTTGTGTTATATTTTGTTTGTGTGTTTTGGATATAATATAAACTCCATAAGGATACTCGACAAAAAACGGGAGAATTACGGAAAAATCATCATTTTCAAAAATAACTCTGCTGTTAAACTCCCTTTCTTCTTTTAAAAAACGGCACATCAAACATTCACTTTCAGCTTCAAAGTGCTCCTTTGATGATTGGAGCTCCAGTTCGATCTTTTTCGGAATATACGGATACCCATATATTTGCCCGTGAGGGTGAGGCATCGTTACACCTACCACCTCACCACGATTTTCAAAAATAAAAACATACTTTACCTTTTTATCCTTAGATATTTCCGAAAACCGCTCCACCCACAAATCCACCAGCTTAACAACATGATCTAAAGGCAGTTCCGGTAAGGTAACAGTATGCTTTGGCGAATATAATATAACCTCACACTTCCCATATGACTCCGTCTCCTTAAAAAAACTGTTGCCTACAGGATCGGGTAATGGTGGGGTTGGTGATAAGGCTGGAAAATCGTTATCATATTTTAAAACCTCATAAGGCTCAACATTCCCTGACTCCGGACAAAAAGGACACCAGTCTTTCGGCATTTGAGGTCTATTTTGCCTGTGGGAGGCAATCATAGTCCAATCTTTAATAAAGGGGTTCCAACGTAATTCGGCCATTCCAATCTCCTTTCAAGCTTTTAAGCATATCACGAATATTTCTATCAACTATTCTAAACTTGAAAGCAAATTTTGTAAACAGCACTTTTGCATTAACATACGCAAACATTAGCGGAAGATAGGGAATTGAGAACCTTACTTTACAAATTCCCCATTCTTTAAATTTACATATACGAGCCAATAGCCTTTCATATCATCATACTCCTTATTTTGGCTTTCTACCCATCGGCATATATTTTCAAAGGGTTTTCCATCAGAATCATCTTTTGCGGGGACTCCTAATACAAAATAATTCATATCATTATGAGCCGACCGGTAAAAGCCTGCAAGGATGTGCCTATATTTAAACAACCCAACCAATATTTTTGGATTAGCAAACAAGGGAACTCTCATATTGCATAAAAAAAGCAGATTGCTCAGTTTAGCAATATCATTTACCCTGTACCA
>DAIPML010000348.1:0-3235 GCA_036768735.1 Clostridiales bacterium
GCAAAACTCCGCTTTACTTTGCGGATGAAAATAAGCTGATAGGAGTGATTGCAGCGGCAGATGTTGTGAAGCCGTCAAGCCCTGAAGCAGTTGAAAAACTAAAGTCAATGGGAATTGATGTTGTAATGCTTACGGGGGACAATAAAAGGACAGCAGAGGCAATCCGAAAGCAGCTTAATATTGATAAGGTTGTTGCCGAGGTTCTGCCTCAGGATAAGGAAAATGTCATTAGAAGTATTCAAGAAACCGGTAAAAAGGTCGCCATGGTTGGTGACGGAATTAATGATGCTCCTGCCCTGGTAAGAGCCGATGTAGGAATGGCTATTGGAGCGGGAACCGATATAGCCATTGAATCAGCCGATATTGTGCTTATTAAAAACGATCTTCGAAGTGTGGTTACAGCAATAAAGCTTAGCAAAGCAACCCTCAGGAACATAAAGCAAAACCTTTTCTGGGCGTTCTTCTACAATATATTGGGGATTCCGCTTGCTGCAGGCTTGTTTTATTCTATTCTTGGGTGGAAGCTTAGCCCAATGTTTGGTGCAGCTGCAATGAGCCTGAGCTCTGTGTTTGTTGTTACTAATGCACTAAGGTTGAAGTTCTTCAAACCCGGGAAGTGAAAATTGTATATATTTACGCCTGAGCAGAGAAAGGAAGAATGAAATTATGAAAGCGGATAAAACAAAGGTTGTCCGTCTATTAAAAACCGCAAGAGGGCAACTGGACGGGCTCTTGAAAATGGTTGACGAGGATCGGTACTGCATCGATATATCCAATCAGCTTATGGCTACCCAAGCAATATTACGAAACGTAAACAAGGAAGTTCTTCACGGTCATCTTGAGAGCTGTGTTCAAAACGCTCTTTGCTCCGATGACGCAGGAGAAAAAATAAAAGAAATAATGGCTGTCATCGATAAGCTTTCGAAGTGACTTTTGATTTCGCTGAAGAAACTCATATGTATACGTGAATTACTTGAAAAATATGTATTTCAAGCAGAAGCTAATGAATGCAGGAATCATATTGTGATTGCACCAGTTTGCAGTAAGCTTCAGCTTCCTGCAGGTAAAACTGTAGGAAAATGTCGTTTCACAAATTTCTTGTATGCAGCCATAGTATTACTTATACGGCATATGGTGCAGATCACATGATTATGTATACTAAATTTGAAAAGGGATTTAAGATTTAAGAAATCTAAATAACATGGAGCAAGACGCTGCTTATTGCTGCGGATAAAAAATAAAAAAGCTACTTGCCAACAAAAGAACAATATGGCAAAATGAATTAGGGGGGTCAGTAATCTGAAATCTACATCCAGTGTTTCGGCCTGGATGTATGAATGACGAGGTTATTAGAATCGCCCTTTTTTATACCTCTTTTTCGGTGTAGCTACGAAGTCATGCCCAAATTTATAGAATCTTCAAAGCATAATTTCACAAGGGAAAATTACTTTTAACTAACAAAGGGGAGTTTTTATGGGAAAATCATATCAGCTTTGTGGCGCAAGCGTAATTATTTTTAAAGGTGAACAAGTATTGTTGCAACAGCGAAAAGATAATAAGTGCTGGGCATATCATGGTGGGAGAATAGAGAATGGTGAAATAGTTGAAGAAGCTGCTAAACGAGAGGTTTTCGAAGAAACTGGATTAACCATAGGTAAGATGATATTATTTGGGGTTTTTTCCGGGCCAGAACAACACCATATTTATCCTGATGGCAATGAAGTAGATATAATAGATATTGTTTTTTTAAGCGATGATTTTTCTGGCAATTTACTTAAGCAAGAAGCTGAGGTGCTCAATTTAAAATGGTTTGATTATAACAAAATTCCAGAGAATTTGAGTCCGCCAATTAAAACCCCTTTACTCAAATTTATTTCTGAACATTATATAAATCGAATATAAACGATTGTTATTTATATTCCGCTATCAGCGGCAAACGGGGTGGCATTTAGTAATGTGTACATAACCACAGACGAGTAGCTATGTGCAAAAAAAGTATATTTATACAGTCGGAGTCAATGATATGAGTAAAATATTTATAACTGGAATCGTTGCCAGTGGTAAAACAACATTAGCAAGAAAAATATCAAAACAGTTAGATATACCATTTTACGAGCTAGATTGCATTGTCCATGTTAAAACAGAGAACGGAAGATATAAAAGAACACCTGAAGAACAAGTGAAAGAAATTCAAAGAATTAATGATTTTGGTGATTGGATTATAGAGGGAACACCTAGAGAATCATGTAGATGCCTTTTTGACTTAGCGGATAAAGTAGTTTATCTAGACCCACCATTATGGATTAGGAAAAAGAGAATACTAACAAGATTTATTAAACAACAATTGCATATAGAATCATGCCATTATACGTCTAATTTACGCATGTTAAAAATGATGTTTAAATGGACAAGAGATTTTGAAAATAATTGGGAACAATTTGAAAAGAAGTTAAAAATATATAATGATAAACTTATTAAAATTACAAACGATAAAGACTTCAACCTAACATTATAAGCATTATCAGCGGTTGTTTTACTTCACAATGTTTATATATAGCGAACTAATGATTAAACTACTATATTGAATCGGAGTGAACTAATGAAGGTAATGTGTATTTCTTCGTCTAATATAATTAATAAGAGTTTATACGAAAGTACCTCATATAAAATTTGCCAATCTGTAATAAATTCTTTAAAGAACAAAAATGTTCAAGCAGAGATTATTGATCTTAGAACGTGTATACTTAACCCGTGTACCGGATGTGGCAAGTGTTATACTACACAAAGATGCTGGTGTGATAAGGAGTTCAATGTCATTTATAATAAAATAATTAACAGCAGTGCGCTCTTCATTGTGTCACCTCACTATGCACCAATTCCCGCTAAGTTAAGTATGCTTTTAGAAAAAATGGAGCAAATAACGTTTTTGCATTGGGGTAATAACAATTCATATCAATCGGAAGTGCATAATTTACCAACAGGTATAATATCTCATGGCGGCGGTGCTGATTGGGCACTGCAGGAGTATAAAAGAATGGTTAACGACACAATCGGAAATGCATTAGCCACTATCCAGATGAAGCTAATTCCATATTCAAAGGATTGGAATACAGGGATTTCATTCCCTGTAAAGAATGCATATTTTATTGCCGGAAACATTTTCCCAAAACAAGAATACAATTGGGATGAAATTAATAAAAAAGTAGCAGAATACGTAGATTTGGTTATAAGTGCT
>DAIPML010000349.1:0-3206 GCA_036768735.1 Clostridiales bacterium
GCGAGCAGACCGGATGCATGGGCGAGCAGTAGGCAGAGCCTACGACCAGCCAGGCAGAGCCTACGACCAGCCAGGCAGAGCCTACGACCAGCCAGACAGAGCCTATTACCAGCCAGACTTTGCCTGAAACCAGCCTGTTAAAATGGTGTGTTGAAATTGCTTAGCAATTTCTTCCGTATTTTAAAATACGATGATTTTCGAGTAATGCAGAGAAATCCATTCTATATAAATTCGGAGGAATCCATGACAAAAAGCAAAGAAAACAACTACGCTTATATACTTGGTGGAATATTGTTAAGTTTTTTTATTCTTTTATTAATAAAACCAGAAAGCATATTGGAATCAGGTCAAAAAGCTCTCGAACTGTGCCTTAATATTATCATTCCTTCTCTCTTTCCTTTTTTCGTTGTGTCAAGACTAATCGTAAACACAGGAGTAATACATACAATAAGCCGAGTATTCAAGCCTATTATGAAGCCATTGTTTAACTTGCCCGGCAGTGCGGCTTTCCCTCTTATAGCAGGATGGTTCAGTGGCTATCCCGCGGGTGCCAAATATACTGTGGACTTACATGAAAAAAAAATGCTCTCACAGAATGAGGCTCAAAGGCTTCTTGCGTTTTGCAACAATTCCGGACCTCTTTTTATTGTTGGCGCTGTCGGTACGGGGTATTTTCAAAGCCCTGAGCTTGGGCTTATGTTGCTGCTTTCACATCTGCTCGCCAGTGCTACCATAGGAATAGGCGCAGGTATAATTTCAAGAAAAAAGGAGCTCTCCGGAAAAAAAACAAAGCTTGGACTAGTTGAGAAACAAACAAAACTTAAGCTAGCTGAGATGCAAAAAAAACTTGAAATAGTTGAGAAGCAAACCGCATTCAACGGCAAAATTCTTTCAGATGCTGTTACAAATTCAGTAATGGTACTTCTTCAGATATGTGGAACTATATTCTTTTTCGCAGTGGCAGTGCAGGCTTTAGAGACTGCAGGTGTTTTTAATTTTATAAGTAAGCTCGTCGGATTATTAACTGGATCAAAAAACGTTTATTCAGAAATAACAGAAATATTTATAGCCGGGAGTCTTGAAATTACATATGGTTTGTATATTTTAAGCCGCGCTATAAGCATTCCTGTTACATTTAAAATATTATTAGCGGCTCTGTTTTGCGGTTTCGGCGGGTTTTCGGTTCATACCCAAGTGACGGGCTTATGCCCCCCTCATTTCAGGTTTAAAAGCTATTATACCGGAAAGCTTTTACATGGCATAATAGCCTCAGCGTATACAGGTCTATTCTTAATAAACCGCTCAATTCCGGTAATGAAAAGCAGCTTCTCTTTACATGACGCTGACTTTTCAAGAGTATTGTTGATTATATATGCTCTTTTACTAATAATTATAATTCTGTTTATTATTTCAATTCGTCGCGATTAACTTTTATTACATCAAGAGTGTCTTCCAAAATTTCTTCAACCTTGTTTAAAATATTATCCGCATATTCTCTGGTACCAAGACGTATTTCTCTTGCATTTTTTTTGGCATTAGTAATAATAACCTCAGCCTGCTCGTAAGCTTTGCGGCTAATTTCATGCTCATCTACCATGGCTGCAATCCGGCTATCGGAGCCTTTAATTATATTGTCAGCTTCCTGCTGTGCTTCAGCTAGGATGCGTGTTCTTTCTTCAATGACCCAATTAGCTTGTTTTAGTTCATCGGGAAGCTTCAGACGGATATCCTGGATAACATCTAAAATTTCATCCCGGCTGACCATGCACTTTCCGGTAAATGGCACCGCTATTGATTTTTCAACCAAGTCTTCCAATGCTTCCAAAACAGATAAAATTTCCATTCCTTTTCCCCCTATATATGGTACATTATTCATCATGTTTCCTCTGTTCATAAGTTGTACAAAGACCCTAGGTTTAATATATACATGCGACCATCTTTAGCGTCGCATATTCATAAAACTTTGTGTAGCTTTTTTATTAAATTCTATTGTGGTTGCGGTCATCTTGTTGCCTCGTTATACTTTTTATAAATGCGATCAATTATTATATCGGGAACTAAATCTTTTATATTACCTCCATGACCGGCAAGTTCACGAACCGCACTGGAGCTCAGGTATGAGTACTTAATATTAGTCATCATAAATAATGTTTCAATGTCGGAGTCAAGATTTTTATTTAATAGCGCCATCTGGAATTCATATTCGAAATCTGATACCGCTCTCAGTCCCTTAATTATTGTGGTGGCCTTTTTTTCTTTCATAAAGTCAACCAGCAAACCAGAAAATGTGGCTATTTCAATATCAGCTCGATCCTCAAGCACATCCTTAAGAAACGAAACCCTCTCTTCTACCGTAAAAACAGGAGTTTTACTCCGGTTCTCCAAAACTGCTACTATTAACTTATCACATATTTTTGCAGCTCTATCTATTATATCAAGATGCCCGTATGTGACGGGATCAAAACTACCTGGATATACAAAAATCCGCAAAATTTCATCTCCTTCTCTTATTTTGTTGAATTAGCAGATAAATCAAAAATCTAAAACACGCATAACGCTAACAATCAGTGCGTGGCAGTGCACCAGTAAAGGGGCATCTATTTTTCAATCACCATTGCATAGAAAAGTATACTTGTCCATGCAATAAAGCATCACAAAACACTTAGGAATGAAATACATGTTTCACCATACTCTTCACATCTGACCTTTTCAAAGCGCCCTATTCTCTCGGGAACAAGCTCATCTCTGTGATGCTCCATTATCACAATTCCATCTTTTTTTATTATATCATTTTCCACCAAAAGTTGTAGTGTTTCTTGTATAAAATTCTTTAAATATGGGGGATCCATGAAAACTATATCAAAACACTGCTCTTTTTGGCTCAATTCTTTTATTGCTGCAGCTGCTTTCTTACAGTAAACAATTGCTTTACCCACCAATCGCGTATGCTCCAGATTCTCTTTTATGGTTAGACAGATATTCTTATCTGCTTCTACAATTACAGCTGAGTTTGCACCCCGGCTAAGTGCTTCAATAGCCAGTGCTCCTGTTCCCGAAAACAAATCCAGAATTACACTACCGGGAATATATGGGTTTAGTATATTAAACACAGACTCTTTAACCCTGTCGACCGTAGGTCTGGTGTGCATACCTTTTGGTGTTTTAAGCTTTATCCCCCCTGCTTGCCCTGCTATTACTCTTATTAT
>DAIPML010000022.1:0-22797 GCA_036768735.1 Clostridiales bacterium
TAATTCTTTGCGCAGGCAGAGGAACCAGAATGCAATCCAAAGACACACATAAAGTATGCTTTCCTATAGCCGGAAAACCAGCTATATTGCATTCCATGGAAAGATATAAAGCTGCGGGGTTAAGTAAGTTCACTGTGGTTGTTGGAACAATGGCCGAGCAGGTAATGTCAGCAGTCTCCTCAAGGTATGATGGAATAAATTATGCCTACCAAAAAGAAGCTCTTGGTACCGGTAATGCTGTAAGAACAGGCTTTGAGTCCATAGAGGCATATGATCCTCACGGAGCAATACTTATTACTATGGGTGACAAAATAATTGAGCCCAAAGTGATTAAATCCCTTTTAGCAGAGTTCAATGACAATGATCTGGATTTGGCTTTTGTTGTCGGTCCAAAGGAATTTAACACTACAGGCGGTCATGTTGTTATTGATGACGGTAAAGTGCGTGGTATTATCGAGAGCCTTGATATTAAAAAAGCTGAATTATGTAGCCGCATTTTGAGTCAGCTTCAAAACGGCAGCTATCGCGATATTGATCCACGGGAAAACATAGAGGAGATTTCAAAGGATATAATATCTTCAGAAAGAAAAAGAGAAAAAGTCATTAAGCAAATGGAAGATATAGTGCAGCACATATGTAACGGTGAAACGGAAAAAGCTGCACAATTGCTTATGGAAAACTCGACTATTAAGCTTGGTGGCAAAGCTTATGAACCGCAGCTTCTGGAGAAATCGAAATATGTCAATTCCGCTATATACATCTTTAAACCTGATGCTTTAAGAGCAGGTCTTTCAAAAATGACAACCGGGAACGCCGATAAAGAAGAGTATTTGACCGAAGCTGTAAACAGCATTTGTAATGCAAAGGAATATAAGTCGTCTGTCATTGTTGTTAAAGAAAAAGAAAGCATACTGACATATAACAATGTAGCAGAATTGTTATTAGCTCTACTTTATCACATAATTGTAAGCAATCAGATAAATCAATATCTTCGTTTCTAGCTTTTCTTTCTGATAGCAAATTGATAGCATCATTTAATTTATCAGCCTTCAGATACTCTTTCCATGTGTCCTCAGCATAGAAACGATGAATATTATGTAATAGATCGTTTAAATTGAAAGACATTAGTTTTTCACAGATATGGCTTACAGTAATATTGTTACATACAGTTTTTTTAAGTCTTTATACTGAGAATAGTCATAATTAGTTTTATAATTTGTCGTACTTTTTTCTACCACCAGTCTTTAACTCTCCTTCAGCGAGTATTTCTATAAACGATCCTTTTATCATTTCTTCTTTCTAATAACGACAAAAAATTTGTTTTGATTTCAACATTAATATGACGTAGAACGGTACTACACATTAAAACACTGACATAAGCAATGTCAGTAATAATGCCAGTAATACCTCTTCTCTTACTTTTTCAACCCTTTGATTATTCCGCCGATATTGGCAAGCTGCTTTAGCTGGTTTGTTATCTCACTATACATTTTTTCCATCAATTCAAAAATTTTATCATCCATATATTTCACCTCAGCAATATTTATCATGGGGATTTTGTATTTTTATCTCATCATCTACATAATACAATATCACTAATTATTTCTCGTCTCATTATAACACAGAGTATTTTCTCATTTCAATTTAAGTTTTTATCATTGTGGTATCGCAAATGTTTACGAGATGATTATCGAAGCAGGGGTTCACAGAGCATCATCCATAAAGCTATAAGAGAGCAAGGTTATTTCTCGTATCGGTTCAGATACAGCTGGTTATTGGGAGATTGTAGAGTAACTTGGTTAAGAATTTCTTACAGACCCTCAGGCTGATGCAGAGGAAGCGAAACGCTAATACGGGATAGAGCTTGTGGATATGGATACAATCAAAGATGCGGTGAAATGGGAAAATATTTTGTGGTATAATGGTATGAGAAAATAGAAATTAATGATGTCGGTGAGATTGTAGCAAAGCTCGAAAACTTAGTTTAATTTTATAGAAATTCAAGAAGAAACCCGAGTTATGCCCTGTATAAAACATTGGAATCAATTGATACCAAAAATGTTGACAGATACATTGGGGAGTGTTATAGTTAAGGTGAAAAACGCTGAAGAAAAAAAGAGGATCGAAACAAGACTAGAAGTGCAAACTTATATAGATAGATTGAGATATGCGATAGAAAGTGGTTCTGCGACTATTAATTTTCAAAGGGAAAGACAAGTTGATAGAAACCGTGATAAGGAACATACTAATCGATATACAATGTCAAAACTATTTCCAAATGAAGATGAAGTTGAAGTTTTAAAAAGGGAACTCACCAAGTTATCGATAAGGGAATACATTGAAACAGTAAAGGATATTAGATTCTCGAATAAGTCTGAGATGAGGGTATTTGGGAAGCAATATGAAGAGAAAGACGTCTACATTAAGATAAGAGTAGAATTAGTCAGTGTTACGCATGCAAGTGGTAACAATTATGTTCTTGTAATGTCATTTCATTTCTCAGAAATGGAATTTAAAGAATCAGACTTTCCATTCGGGAAAAGTTGGGGTGAAAATAATGAATAAAATAAAAAGTGAAAGAAGATTATGCTTAATTTGTATGGAAGAGCACGAAGTAGATACAGTAGAGGTAACAGAAACTGAAATTTTTAAGAATGAAGACGTTTCTTTTACGGCAACCTACGAATATTGCTCTAATACAGATGAATACCTTGAAACAGAAGAAATGATTAAGGCAAATAGTCTAGCTATGAAAGATGCCTATAGAGGGAAAGTAGGCTTGTTGACTTCTGCAGAAATCGTCGTACTAAGGGGAAAATATGATGTAAGTCAAAAGGATTTTTCGGAAATTCTCGATTGGGGACGAGCAACCATAACTAGATATGAAAACCATCAGGTTCAAGACCGTGCTCACGATGATGTGCTTAGAAAAATTGATTATGATCCTAAATGGTTTTTAGAAATGCTAAAAAGAGCTAAAGAACGTATAACGGATAAAGCTTTTATAAAAAGTTATCACAAAGCAAGCGAGCAATATAAGAAAAAACAAAACCAATATTTGATGGACTCGATTCAAGCAATTTATGCGGATATAGAAGATGAGGAGCTAACAGGCAGAGCGGTGCTGAATTTAAACAAAGTTGTGGAGATGATAAACTATTTGGCTTCAAGAGTAACAAATCTTCACAAGGTAAAATTAATGAAGATGCTTTGGTATTCGGATAGTCTTCATTATAAAAGAGAAGGTAGAGCTATTAGCGGTTTAGCATATAGTGCTCTTCCAATGGGGGCTGTTCCAGAAGGTTATGAACAGATAGTATTACTAGATGGTGTGAAGTATGATACTGTTTGGTATGGAGAAAATGTGGGGTACAGATTTAAGACATCACCTGGGTTTGAGATTAGAGAATTAACTAGGTCTGAGGTTGAAGCATTAGATGATGTAATTCAACAGCTTGGGAATTTAAATACAGATGAAATTGTGCATAAGATGCATGGAGAAGAGGCGTATAAATGTACTGACAGTAACTGTCTTATACCTTTTTCATTTGCAGAGAGGTTAACTATAGATTAATGAATAGAATATTAATTACATGCATAATTACTTGATTACCTACCATCCGGATCTCATTTTTTAAATCAACATACATTTTTCCATCAATTCAAAAAATTTATCATCCATATATTTCACCTGTCAAATATTCATCATGGGGATTTTGTATTTTTAAACGGTGTGTTGAATTGCTTTCTTCATTTCTTCACCTCTTAAATCAGAGTATATATCAATATTTATTCGAGTATAGTTGGAGAAGTATCCGTTCTTTGATTCACATTAGGTATATCAAGATTTATTTCTACCGGAACACTATTTCAGCAAGAAATCTAATGTTTTTGCTGTAGAAACCCAAATCGAAGTTTGGATTCTTGAAAGAAACCAAAATAATCTTTGAAAAACAAGTTAAATATTTGGGTTGCTATTCACAAAAACATTGCCATATAGATTGGAAGGTGAATAATGTCATCTTTGATTTTTACATCCTTGGTGTAGAGGATATATGAATTCCCTATTTTAGATAAAAACTTCCTTTTGAACTTATCCAAGGATGAGTGTGATTTATAGCTGGCGGACTTAACCTCGACGGGTGCGATAGTTTTTTTCTCGGTTATAAGAAAATCTATTTCCATATGGTTCTCCTGATGTACCTTATCATACCGAGAATAGAAATAGAGCTTATGCCCGTTTCTGCGTAGCATTTGAGCCGCAATATTCTCCATGAACATACCTTCATTAATACTTAGTTTATCAAAAAGAATAGCTTTGTATAAATCATTTTCTATATATGGTCTGTCATTAAAGGTATGAGTTATCAGAAGACCGGTATCACCCATATAGCATTTTTGTGTTGTATAATCAGCACTCATTGAAAGCCCTATACCGGGATCGGTTACATTAAAGCAAGTGTTAACCACCATTGATTCGTTAAGCCAGATAAAAGAATCCTCATAGCTTCTGAAACGAGCCTGCTTTGAGATGGAGGATAACCGGTATTTTTTTTCTTTTTTTGAAAGCTGACCAGGTATTCCGTCAAATATTGCGAAAACCTTATCTTCATAGCCTTCAGCGAACTTGGAAACATCATTTCGATATAGCGTTAAGATTCGCCGCTTGACCATGTCGACAGCTTCAAAGTCTTTTGTCTTGATATATTCCAGAACTGCTTGTGGCATACCGCCTACAAGAATGTACTGTCGGAAGTCATTCATAATTTTTCTATGGAGAGCCTGACCTAACGGAGCCTTTGAATCAAAGCATTGTTTGATAAAAGGACCGGTCATATTGTCGCCTAATGCCCACAGAAACTCTTCAAAATCAAGCGGGAACATTTCAATATGTTCTTCCTCAGAAGGGATAATAATATCCTTAACATTCTTTTTCAAGCTGATCAAAGAACCCGTTTCAATATAATCGTACCTACCGTCGGCTACAAGATATTTAATAAGCTGTCTTGCACGAGGAAACTGCTGCACCTCATCAAATATTATGACAGACTCCCTTTTATGTAGAGGTTTGGAGTAGAATACCGATAGTTTTGCAAAAAACAAATCAAGGTTGTAACTATCATTTTTAAATAAATCTAAGATATCATTCGGGGCATTACCAAAATCAATAATAATATGGCTTTTATATTCGTTCTGGGCAAACTGCTCACAAATAAAACTTTTTCCAACACGCCTTGCGCCATCTATCATCAAAGCGGTAGTGCCGCCGCTCCTGTTTTTCCATGACAGCAAAGCATCGTATATTTTCCTTTTCAATATGGGGGAACTTCCTTTAATACTCATTGCTCATCTCCTACATCAAGTATTCCTTAATATATGAATTTTAACACATAGCTCACGAAAAGACGAGTATTAAATTTCAAAATATGCACGAAAAGACGAGTATATAATATCAAAATACGCACGAAAGGACTAAAAAGGCACGAGGTTAACTCTAGCCGGTTGAAATTTATACCCTACGTTTACCGCCTTTAAGTACAGTTATCTAAACTCTTAACCTTCAGAACAGTATTTTAAGTAATAATATATTGATAAGACATTTCTTTAGGCAGTAGGAAATTTTTTCTTGACACGAACACTAGTTCGATATATACTTGTTTTATAATACATGTTAAACTAAGTATGAGAGAAGGATTTAGATGGAGCATTTATGGCTAAGAGAAGCAGAGACTGGGTATGATGCACCGAATAAAGGAATTTGAGCTTTTTAAGAATTGGTTTGCGAATATTATTATGAGAGGAACAGAACCTGAAAATCGTGATTTAATGAATAAAATTATAGAAGAAAGCAAGGAGGTAGAGACAATGGTATACAATCTAGAGCTTACGTTAAAAGAAGAACGCTTAAAGAACAGAGAAGAGGGTAAAATTGAAGGTAAAATTGAAGGTAAAATAGAAGGCAAAATAGAAGGCATTCTTGAACTGCTGCAGGAGCTGTCAGATAGCATACCGGAAGAACTGGAGCGCACCATAAGAGTTCAGAAAAGCATGGAGGTTTTAAGCTCATGGCTTAAATTAGCTGCAAAGGTGGATAGCGTTGAGGAATTCGCCAAAAGAATCAAGAATTGATATCCTCCTATCCGTTCTGTGATTCACATTAGGGTATATCATGATTTATAAATGCAAGATGTACACCATCTAGATTTTTTGTATTTTGGTAATAAAAGAGTCTAATGGTTGCATTACAATTTATGCCTTGAGCGAAGAGAAAGGAATACCTCTCCATTATTAATCATGGGGATTTTGTATTTTTATCAGATCACCCACAGCATTTTTTATATTTTTTCCCGCTTCCACAGGGGCAGGGATCATTTCTACCTATTTTTGGTGTTTCACGCACATAGGGCATCTGTTTTGGATGGTCGTCCTGATCATCATCCCAATAATCATCACAATAATCATCCCAGTCGTCATCCAAATAGTCTTCTGCGTCAGCATCGTCATCGGCTTCCATCTTCTTATAAATTCTCATAACCTCAGGATTCATCTGGATTTGCTTGAATTTTGCTTTTTCCATTTTTGCGGCTTCATAAGGCTTTTGTAAGGTATTAAAAAAGTCCCCGAAAAATTCATATAAAGCCGGATATTCCCTTTTTATATACAACAAGTTGCTTTTTAGTTCGCTATGGATTGATAGCAGCATGTATTCACTGACTAATCTGCAGCAAATATATTCTTCCCTGCTTTCAAACCCATATCTGCCTTCTATATAAGGAGGCAGGAAACATACTATATGTTGATACAGTGTTGAATTTATTTTGTCTTTCTCATCATCCACAAACTGGTTGTATTGCGGAATGATTAATTGCAGCTCACGGGTATCAAAAAGTATTTGATCCAGCTTTTTGCTCTCCTGCGGAATTAATATTTTCACTCGTTCAATCAGTTTTTCTGTAAAAGAAAGCTCTTCAAACATATGGATAATTTCCACCAGTTTATGAAGAAACCAGCCGACACTTTCCTTTTCATCTCCGCCTGCATGTTCTGCCACGTCAATGATCTGATCAATCTGATCAAGGATAAGCTGTCGGGGCTTGTTCATATAATAACTCAAATGGATGCGTTTAAACATAAGACTTATAGTATCACTATTGTTTTCTTTTGCTATACCAATGGCTTCCTCAACCGCTCCATAAGCGTAATCATAATAACCATGATTTAATAAAAGGTCGATCCAGCCATGCCATATGGACATATTCTCTCTGTCAATACTCAAAGCCTGATTATATGTCATATACGCTTTTTTCCACCAGCCCATCTGTACTTGGGCATTTGCCAGCTTATTTAGAAATCCTGCATGGTTAGGGTTGTTTTCAACCAACTTCTCAAAAATCCGGACAGCAGTTTTTGAATTGTTATTCAAAAGGAGTACATCACCGTACAATTCGTGAAGTAAGGTAACCTGGGGATAAAATTTGAAAGCCTCTTTTAATAAATTTACGGCCATTTGATACTGCCCGTTATCTATGTATTCCCGGGCTGTTTGATAATAAATCCTTGCTGTATTATCCATAAGAAATATCCGGTCATATTCCTGACGCGTTTGCTCATTTGACAAGGCTTCATAGGCCTCCCGGATTGCCATGAATTGTTCCGGTTCCTTATCAGGAGGGTACTTACGGATAAGGCGAAAATACGCTTTTTTTATATCATCCTTGCCGGAGTCGGGTGAAATATTCAACAACTGGTAATAGTCACTCATGTTCTACCTCCGTATTTGTAAGATACGACAAAGCATCCGGATCAGACGCATCTATCCGCAATACTTTTAAATAACACTGCAGCGCTTTTCTTCTCCTGTTATGTAAAAGATAAATATTTGCCATTATTTTTAACGGCAATACAGTGGTTTCGGTAATTTCAGTATGTTTTTCAAGCATTTTCAAGGCTTTACGCATCCGACCCTGTTGAATAAACCGGTAACAGCATTCTATAGCTGATTGATATTCCTGACAGGTTTTACTTTGAAAATGCTTGTGCAATTCATTTGTTTTAACGTCACCAGGCCACTTGGCCTGCATTTCTTCTGATATTTCCATGGCTTTATTATATCTGCCGGTTATAAAACAACATATCGCACACAGGTAGACCGTTTCAGGATCATTTGTACCCAGTGCCATCAGCTTTTCCAATGTACCAAGAGCCTTGTAGTACGATTTTTGATAAAGCATTCGGGTTGCATTTCCCAATAACGAGGCTTCAATGTTCATCCCTTGTTTCCTCCACAAGCTCAAGAAGCTCCATTAAATCCTCTTCCTTTTGTTTCAGAATGCTATCTTCCTTTTCTTTCACAAGAGCTGTCTTTAAATCGAACACCAGTACTTCCAGCTGGAATTTCTCCGGGCCATCCGGCAAATTATCGATTAAGCGCTCTGCTCTGCGGATTAGAGCTCTGTATGGGCGGGCTGCTTTTTTATCCTTCCAGTTTTCAACATCCACTTCCTGCTCCATAGTTGATCCAGCGGTATCAATGGTCATTTCAGCTTTCTTCCCGGTACTGCTTATTCTTGCCTCTACAGAGAGCAGACCATTCACATCATATGTAAAGGCTACATCAATGCTTTCTTTCCCCGCATTGGCAGGGGGTATGCCGGTAATTGTAAATGTCCCAAGGCAATGGTTCATTTTAGCGTGCTTGTGGTTTCCCTGATATATACAGATTTCAACAGCCGTCTGCTCGTCGCTTGCTGTATAGTAGCGCTTGGTTTTTGTAACCGGTATGGTAAGGTTTCGATTTATTATAACGCTGAAATAATCGGGAATTTCAAACCCGCCAATATTCGTAATACATTTAATACCCAGTGTATATGGGCATACATCGGTGATGAGTATGTCTGTTTCCTTTGAAAGAACGTTATCCAGTATACCTGCCTGAACAGCCGCTCCCATAACCACCGACAGATCCGGATCCAAAAGACTTGTCGGCTCCTGTCCGAAATACTTTTTAAGGAAATTCCGTACATAGGGGATCCTGGTGGAACCACCTACCAACAGAATAAAATCTATTTCTGATGTTGTAAGCCCTGCGTCCTTTAATGCCACTTCAAGACATTCCGCAGTGGATTGGATAAGCGGCTCAATTTCTTTTTCAAATTCATTCCGGGTTACAGTGTAGCGCAATGTAAGAGGCGAGCCCTTCTTTTCCGCAATAAAAGGAAGAATTATTTCATAGGCTTCGGTATGTGATAATGCCATTTTGCATAATTCGGCCTCATGCTTTAACTTTGCCATAGATGTAACATCATTTTGTAAATTTACGCCGGTGTCTTCCATGAAACGGGATATCAGCCGGTTAACAATCAATTGGTCGAAATCCTTTCCCCCCAGCTGGTTGTTTCCGCTGCTTGCCTTTACTTCCAGCACCCCATCAAACATTTCAAGGACAGTAACGTCCAAAGTTCCGCCGCCCAGATCGTAAACAAGAATGTGATTGTTTTCTTCCATGTGTTCAATTCCATAGGCGAGGGCTGCAGCGGTGGGTTCATTGATCAGGCGCTCTACTTTCAGTCCGGCAAGCTTGCCTGCCTCCAGAGTTGCTCTTCGCTGTGTTTCATTAAAATAGGCCGGCACAGTAACCACTACCCTGTCTATTGTTTCCCCGGTGAAGGCCTGGGCATACTCAATTAAGTGTTTCAGAATGAAGGCGGAAATGTTTTCGGGTGTATAGCTTTCCCCACGGATATTTACTTTTTTGTCATATCCCATTAATCTTTTAATCTCAATACATGAGTTTTCCGGCTCAAGAACGTTCAGTTCCCTTGCCCTATCTCCCACAACCACCTCGCCCGTATTGTCGATGTATACGGCAGAGGGAGTAATTCTACCACCTGTTGGGTTTTCAATAACATACGGTTTATCTCCCTGCAAAATGGCGATTTCTGATGTGGAAGTTCCCAGATCTATACCAACTATCATATCTTTCCTCCTTCTTATACTCCAAAGGGATTTTTCATTATTTTAGTACTATGTTTTTCTATGACGGATTTTCTTTTACTCCGGCTAAGAATTATATTTGTTCAAGTTTATTAGTACCATATCTTGGTATCACGAGATATCAAAATTACTTTTACCTCCGGATATCTTTACCCCTGCTTTTCTCAGAACAGTGCCTCCAAAAATAAGACCCTTTGATACAACAAAAACCACCGTTCCTTCCGGGTATGGGGTGTCATTAATGATTTCTTCAATACTATGAAAATTCTCATTGAACGCTTCTCCGACGCTGCCTGTTATCACCATACCAACTGTCATAAGGGATTTTTCCAGATAACTCTGCTGCTGCTTTACCGCTTCCCCGTAAACACTTGAGACAGTATCATCCTGAAGCAAGCTCTCTGTTAAAATGTAGTACGAATTGAAAAACGTATAGAAAACTTCCTTGTAAGCCGCCAGTTCCCTGTTAAGGGAGTTGATCCGATAATTCAGACTTTCCACTAACTCCTGGTTATCCATGGCTTTTTCCACAATGTCGGTCATTTCATCCGCCTGCATGGCATACCTGTTCTGTTTTTTTTCAATATCCTGTATTGTCTGAAGGAGTTTTTTCAAGAGGACTGCCTCCGGCAACTGGTCAAAAGTAGAACCGGACTGTTTATGCTGCAGATATAAGCGCTCAATCTCTTTTATATAATAAGGTTGATTTTTATTTTTTTTCATGCGTTCTTCCGCCGTTCTTAAAATAATTCAAAGTAACCAGAGTAGGTTGCATTCATACGCTTTGAAGATGACTTTTTGCGGTAGAATCAATGCTGCATTTGCAAAGATTCGTTATCACAAATCCTGTCCATATAATTGCTTAATTTATAGTATACTCCTGCATGCTTTTTTGTCAATTATGTCTTTTCTCCCGATCTGTTAGATAGTACTGGTATTTACAAAGCATTTTCATTGCTGATTTATCCAATAGATTATTCTTGTGTTAAGCCCTATACCGGGATCGGTTGCATTAAAGCAAGTGTTAACCACCATTGATTCGTTAAGCCAGATAAAAGAATCCTCAAGAATTGATATCCTCCTATCCGTTCTGTGATTCAAATTAGGGTATATCATGATTTATCCCTGCCGGAACACTATTTCAGCAGGGAATCTAATGTTTTTTCTGCAAAAACCCAAATCGAAGTTTGGATTCTTGAAAGGAACCAAAATAATCTTTGAAAAACAAGCAAAATATTTGGGTTGCCACTTGCAAACTTTATGAATTCGTAATAAAATGAAGCAAGAACCAAATAAAAACCCAACAGGAAACAAACAAGAACCAAAAATAAACCCAACAACAAACCCCGATGGAGGATGTCATGTTAGAAAAATCATTAGTTGAGCTTGTTTCTAAGATTCAGCATTTTAATTGTGAATTCCAGACTATTGAGGTCAAATCTGCCGAAGGTGGATACCCAACGAGGCTCAGAGATACCCTGTCCAGTTTTTCAAATCAAGATAGCGGAGGAGTTATTGTGTTCGGACTTAAAGAAAAAGAGGGATTTGCGACAGTAGGCGTCTACGATGCTCAGGATTTGCAAAAAAAAGTGGTAGCACAGTGCAACGAGATGGAACCTGTTGTGCGTCCTTTGTTTACTGTTGTTGAGATTGATGGAAAAACTGTAGTATCAGCCGAAATTCCAGCTGCTGATTTTGCCAATCGCCCGGTCTTTTACAGAGGAGCGGGAAAATATAAAGGTTCTTATGTGCGTGTCGGAGAAGCTGATGAGCTAATGACAGATGACGAAATTTACAGCTACGAAGCTTTCCGCAGACGGATAAGAGATGATATTCGTGTTGTTGAAGGAGCTAAAACTTCAATGTTTCGCTTGGATGTTGTAGAGCGTTACCTTGAGGAAGCTAAAAAAAATAAGGATAATTTGGCTGCAAATGCAACAGATGATGGAATTTTAGAGCTAATGGGCATTACATCCGACGGTAAACCAACGCTTGCCGGGGTAATGGTGTTTAGCAAATACCCACAAGCGCATTTCCCGCAGCTAGATATAACAGCAGTAGTAATTCCCGGAACTGAAATGGGTGAAACCGGATCAGATGGCGAGAGATTTATTGCAAACAAACGTTTTAATGGCACAGTTTCCGAAATGCTTGATGACGCTGTGAAATTTGTTGAAAGAAACATGCGAGTGAAGACGATAATCGACGACAATGGAAAACGCTCTGACAAACCGGAGTTTCCTAAGAAAGCCGTTCGCGAGGTAATCCTTAACGCTTTGATTCACAGGGACTATAGCATTCACACGGAAGGCACCCCAATTACAATTCGTATGTTCTCCGACCGAATGGAAGTAACAAATAAAGGTGGTCTCTATGGAAGAATCACAGTTGACTCACTCGGCAAGGTGAACCCAGACACAAGAAACCCGACTTTGGCAAACATTTTGGAAATCTTACATATTACAGAAAACCGCTTCTCCGGTATTCCTACGATTCGACAGGAAATGAAAACCGCTGGACTTCCTGCACCGGTGTTTAAGTCTATAAGAGGAGAATTTACTGTTACGCTCAAAAATAACATTTCAGAGAGCAGAGCGATTTCCTCAATAGAGAGCGTTACCATTGCCGGGCTTTCTGAGCGAGATCAGGACTTGGTGAGCTTCTGTAAAACACCCAGAACTCGATCTGAAATAGTTGAACATCTTGGCCTAACACCTTATTATGCCACCTCACAGGTTTTGCAACCGCTGGTTATTAAGGGGCTAATCAAGTTGACAATGCCCGACAAACCTAAGAGCCCAAAGCAGAGATTCTACTCTTAAGAACCACGCCAATAAATGGCGGATAATATCTTAAGCATCACATGTAATTCAACTGAAAAACAAAATTACTTTATTTTACTAAATTTATATGTTACAATATCAGTGCGTTAAAGATTTTTGATTTTTAAGGCGTTTTGTGTTGCTTAAAAATATGGGGGAAAATGTCTTAGTATTTTGAATTGCCCATTTTGGATCGCCTTGGAATGAATTTAAATCGATGAAAGAAGGAACAGCTTGTGAAGCAGAAACTGAAATCAGGATTATTTGTACTTTCAGATATAACACTACTTTCAATATCGTTATTTTTAGCATACTATCTTAGGTTCGACTTAAGTGCTGAATCTATTCCAAAATCTTTTTCTGACAATGTGCTAATGCTGCTTGTGGTGTCCGTTGTTTTAAAGATAGCTGTGTTTATTCCGTTTAAGCTATACAAAAGCCTTTGGAGATATGCCGGCATGTACGAGCTTGTCAGCGTTTTTCTTGCCTCAGTCATTACAAACGGGATACTTTTTGTGTATATTGCTTTTGTAGAAAGGCTTGCACCAAGAAGTATTTTTGTCATTGCCGGAATGATTGATGTGTTTTTTATCGGTGGCTCACGCCTTGTATACCGCTTATACCGCAGGCTTGTTTTGGGACGCGTTATAAAAATTGATAACCTGAAAAGAGTTCTTGTTTTCGGTGCCGGTGATGCCGGTGCTATGATTGCTAAAGAAATGGAGCTGCATCCTGAACTGAAATACAAGCTTATAGCCTTTATGGACGACAGCCCGGACAAAATAGGACGTAAAGTGAATGGAATACCCATTTTGGGAGGCGTTGAGGATGTTAGTGATATTGTTGATAAAAAAAGCATCGACGAAATTATTCTAGCCATACCCTCTGCAAAGCCCGCTGTTATCAATAATATTTATGAGCAATGCTCTAAAACCTCATGTAAGGTTAAAATACTGCCTTCCATGTCTCAGCTGATAGATGAAACGATAATGCTTAAAAAGATAAAGGATGTGGACATTGAGGACTTATTAGGACGGGATCCGGTTATGGTGGATCTTGAGAATGTGGCCGGGTATTTAGGGGGCAAGGTTGTGCTTGTAACCGGCGGCGGAGGCTCAATAGGCTCGGAGCTGTGTCGGCAGATTGCTTCTTATGGACCTAAAAGGCTTTTAATGCTTGATAATTATGAAAACAACCTATATAGCATATTGAATGAACTTAATGCGAAATATCCGGAGCTTGATAATGTTCCTATTATCGCCAATGTACGTGAGCTGGAAAGGCTTTCGGAAATTTTTAATGAATATAAGCCCAGCATTATTTTCCATGCCGCTGCTCATAAGCATGTGCCGCTTATGGAAAGCCATCCGGAGGAAGCTATAAAAAACAATGTGTTTGGCACTTGGAATGTTGCCAGTTGCGCAGATAAATACAAAGCGGATCGTTTTGTTTTAATATCAACTGATAAAGCTGTAAACCCGACAAATGTTATGGGTGCTACAAAGCGTATTGCAGAAATGATTATTCAAGCTCTTAACACAAAGAGCAAAACCGAGTATGTGGCTGTTCGTTTTGGCAATGTCTTGGGCAGCAACGGAAGCGTAATTCCGCTTTTTAAAGAGCAAATTGAGCATGGCGGACCGGTAACTGTTACGCATCCTGACATCACTAGGTTTTTCATGACCATACCGGAAGCAGTGCAGCTTGTTATACAGGCTGGGGCCATGGCTGAAGGCGGAGAAATATTTGTTCTGGACATGGGCGAACCTGTGAAAA
The DNA here is from genome assembly GCA_036768735.1 of Clostridiales bacterium. Taxonomy (GTDB): domain Bacteria; phylum Bacillota; class Clostridia; order DSM-8532; family DSM-8532; genus JAAYGP01. Next base: position 14,592 of record DAIPML010000022.1, read on the forward strand.
TCATGGATCTTGCAAAGAATTTAATACGCCTGTCCGGCTTTGAGCCCAATGAGGATATTGACATTGAAATAACTGGTCTACGCCCCGGAGAAAAGCTTTATGAAGAGCTTTTAATGAATGAAGAGGGACTAAAGGCCACAAGGCATAATAAAATATTTGTCGCTCAACCCCTACATACCGATTATGAGCTTTTAAAAAGGGAGCTTGAAATTCTAAACCAAAAAGTATACAAAACATGCGACCACACGGAAATAAAGGAATACGTAAAGGTTTTGGTACCAACATATAAGATGGCAAGGTAGGAAAGTACAGCGTCGAAATCAACTGCTGCTATTAAAGATTCTGTCATAAAATCATATGAGCCGCCATGATTATCTACAAATGTTTCTTTCAAAGTAGTTAGATGGTTCTGAAAAATTGGATAATCCTCCACTTTAATCATTATCATACCTCACGTTTTCTAAGTCTTGGAGAGGTCTTGCTAATTTCTGATAAATCACATCAATGCTTTCTGAAACGTCCTTATACTGGCAGTATTCTCCCCATTCTTTGAAGCAATATAATATTTGCATTTATCAGCAGGAGACTATAGCTTGTTATTTGGACTGAGCAGGGTATACCTCTTATTTTTACCTCGTCCGGTGACATCAACCAAGCCTAGATCAATAAGCTGTTTTGCAATGAGGTAAGAGCGCGTTCTTTTTAACCCTAGAAGATCCATAAGCTCGTTTTCATTAAGAGAATCATTTTTTTCAAGATAATCAATAACAGTTTTCATTTGCTTTGTGAGTTTAACGGGCAGTATAGTTCTTTCGGTATGCACAGAATAACTCGAAGCTTCTTCTTGCAAAAAGTAGTTCATATTTGGGAGTTTAATTTTAAAAGTATTTTCTGTGACAAAAATATCCGGTTTTTTTGAGCAGGTGTGGTACTGCTTAAAAATCCTGCGGATGCCTGTACCATAAGCTTCAACGTGTTTCAGACGAAAGAATATTGCTGCCAGTTTTTCATTTCTGGGAAGCGAAATTCCAGATAATATATCATTTTTAGACAGCCCGGGAAGCAAGCCACCGAGGGAGATAAACTCCATCATCTCTGCATTGATATTTATTATTATACTTCCACTGTAGCTGTAATCTCTGTGTATTAAAGCATTTAATAAAGCTTCACGAATTGACTCGGGAGGATAGTCAACGCTATCAACCCTATCAAGACCTAGAATAACTGAAGCGGTATGGTTATTGAGATTAAGGTAATCATAGACATCATGAAGCTGCTTAAAAAGCGAGCCTGTGAATTCTTTACGATCAGCAAAAATCGTATTTGCTGAGTCTGCAAAAACCGCAACCTTAATTGTGTGCTCACATTGATCTGATAACAATAATGCGAGGTTTTTATATAATTTTTTACCCGAATCAAAAAGCCCAAGGGAAACATATTTGTCCGTTGAAAAAGGGACTCCTCGTTTGGCAAATTCAGCCTGTGCTGCTTCAAAAGTGAGGTCTTGTATAAGGCTTATAGAGCCTTCAAAAGAGCCATCTTCTGTTAACTTAATGAATTGTCGAATCTGTTCCCATGTAGCGGGAGCAGAAGATGTTCCTTGACGTACATAGATCCCTGATGGCTTTATACCGTGTTTTTTGAGAAAGTAAGGCTTTGCGGTGCCTTCATTAATTGTAACATCAATAGTTTTATTGTCATTAAGCTTATAATGAACAAACATAGTGATATCCGGAAGAATTGTATCTCTGATTATGTTGGTCAGGCGAGTGTATGACTCATCTATATCTGTAAGACCTATCGCATTGCCACGATCATCAACGCCAATCGTTATTAAACCGCCATTTGTATTTGCAAAAGCTACAACTTCTTTGCTAATATCACTGGTTACATTTTCTTTGAATTCTATTTGTTCATTTTCGTAGTTCATGTTATCAACCTCATTTAGTACCAATTTGTTTACAACAATAATACCATGAATATTCACTTAACGCAAGTGAATATTCACTAATTGATTGAATAAGGTGAATGGAATGAATATTCACTCGGTTTTCTTGCGTGATACGACTAGCTAAAAACATATAATGACATTTAATGTTCAATAAATATCCTTCGCTTTACATAGTTTGGTCAATTGTAAAGATTTTGGAGCATCCTTTTTGGTTCGATCAAATGAAAAAACACCTTTAAAAATCATTTCAACTCCTGTATAATCATAGCAGGAAACAAAGCTTTAATATGCGTATATTTTGAAGGTTTCAGCCGGATGTAACTGGTTGACTTAGAAAGAGGGGGAAAAGAAGAAGCTATGCTAAAGGAATTCAAAAAGTTTGCACTAAAAGGGAACGTATTGGATATGGCTGTTGGTGTAATTATAGGTGGAGCTTTCGGGAAGATTGTAACCTCACTTGTAAATGACATTATTATGCCGCTCTTGGGTGTTATATTGGGCAAGGTTAATCTAAAGCATTTAAAATGGATTATTCGTGATGCGGAGGGTGAAACTGCAGAATTATCGGTCTTGTACGGCACATTTTTACAAAATATTATTGATTTTTTAATAATTGCGCTATCAATTTTTATGGTGATAAAACTAATAGATTCATTTAAGAAAAAAGAAAAAGAAACGCCACCTGCTCCGCCGGAACCACCAAAGCCATCAAAAGAAGAAGAGCTGTTAATAGAAATCCGCGATATACTTAAGAGCAAGTAAAAAAGTAAGTAAGTAAAGGATGGACAAATCCGATAACAGAAAGAACGGGAGGATTCAAGTCAACTAACTAAGCTGCACTACAGAATTGTGGCTTGAAGAAGAAATTCTTTGTAAAAAAAGAAACGGGACAGGTTTAAGCTAACGTATGATTTATAAAGGTTCTGCATGGTATGCATTATTTGTTAAGACCGGAGAGGAAAATCTGGTTAAAGAGCGGCTGGATTACCGTTTTCATGGTGATCCGGCTGTAATGATTCCTAAAAAGATAATAAAGGAAAGAAAAAACTGTAAATGGTACCGGCGAGTAAGGAACCTTTTTCCCGGCTATATCTTTTTGCATGGGGTTATGAACGAGGAAAACTACAGCAATTTATGGCAGGTTCCCGGTCTGTATAAGCTGCTTTGTACGGACAGGGAGCCTGTGCGTATTCCTGATTGCGAAATTAAGGTGTTTAGTCATCTTTTTGATAAGGAAGATATAATTCAAGAGTCTGACATCTTAATGGAAGGCGAAGAGGTATCAATTATCAGCGGTCCATTAACTGCGCTGCAGGGGAAGATTTTGAAAGTGGACAAAAGGAAAGGGCGTGCCCGTGTGCTGATAAATTTTTTGGGTGAGGAAAGGGTTATTGACCTTGGGGTTAACATAATACAGTCTGCAAACCAATGATTGCTTATGCGAATGTAACGAGGCTCAGCCTACGACCAGCCCCGCTGAAATGGCTGGTCGCAAACTTCGTTTGCTGCTCGCCCATGCAACCTGGGTGTGTTGAAGCGTCATTTTGATAAATTGCCAAACTAGAAATATGGAAGGGCGGACGATATGGATCATAATGCTTTAAAAGTCTTAACAGACAAACTGTTAGAGAACATTGAAAAGGTCATTGTCGGGAAAGAGGATGTCATAAGGCAGCTTCTTATAAGCCTTGTTTGCGGCGGTCATGTTCTTTTAGAAGATGTACCGGGAACAGGGAAAACACTTCTTGCAAAAACCCTCAGCAAATCACTCAGTTTGAAATTCTCCAGAGTACAGTTCACTCCGGATTTGCTGCCTACCGATATAACAGGTATCCATTATTACAACCACAAGCAGGAGGAGTTTATATTCAGAAAGGGTCCTGTTTTCACAAACATTCTTCTCGCCGATGAAATTAACCGTGCGACACCAAGAACACAGTCCAGCCTTTTGGAATGCATGGAGGAAAAGCAGGTTTCCATAGACGGCGAAACTCGCTTATTAGACGCTCCCTTTATGGTTATTGCCACCCAGAACCCTATTGAAACTCTTGGAACTTTTCCGTTGCCCGAAGCCCAGCTTGACCGATTCCTTATGAAAATTTACATGGGATATCCAAAGACCATGGAAGGTGTTGAAATATTAAAGCGTTTTCAGTATGAGAGCCCTCTGCCTGGTCTTGAGCCTGTGGCGGGTAAGGAAGATTTTAAGGATGTTAGTGACATATTTAAAAACACCTTTGTAAGTGAGGATATGTATTCGTATATAGTTACGCTTGCAGAGGCCACCCGCAGTCACCCCGATGTTATTTTAGGGGTAAGCCCCAGGGGCAGCCAGGCACTTCTGAGGACGAGCCAGGCCTTAGCGGCTATAAGCGGCAGAGATTATGTGCTCCCCGATGATGTGAAGGCCATGGTGAAGCCGGTAATGGCTCACAGAATGGTAACCAGGCATGTTGGAAGCGATAATGGAAAGCCGGCAGCATGGGGTATATTGGATCAAATTATTAAAAGGGTTCCCGTACCCTCGGAGGAGAGACTTGTAAACCGGACAGGAGGCAGATAGCTTATGTGGGTTTATAAGCTGCTTCTGGCGGCAGGCATTATTCTTTGTCTTGAAGCCTATTTTGCATTGAAATTCGGTTTATCAAAGGTAAGCATTGAAAGAAGCTTTGATACCTCTCATGCCAATTTCGGTCAAAGTATTCACATGATCGAGAAAATAAGTAATAATAAGCCCTTGCCTGTGCCTTGGCTTAAGGTTGAGTCAAGGATAGATGGCGGTCTTAAATTCGGGCTTTGTGAGGATTTAAATATTCTACACGGAGAATATCACGTCTCTGCATTTTGTATGCTGCCCTACACAAGGATTATACGCACTCATGATGTTACATGCGCAAAACGAGGCTTTTTTCATCTAAAATCCGCTGCTTTAACGTCCCGTTCCATAACAGGATGGAATTCGTCGGTAAAGGATGAAGAAACAGATGCTTCGGTTTATGTTTTTCCGCAGATACTTTCGATGCCTGAAATGAATCTCCCTTCCCATAGTTGGCAGGGAGATCGGATTGTCCGACGCTGGATTTTAGAGGATCCTTTTATTAGGGCCGGTATAAGAGAATATACAACATCGGATCCTATGAAAAATATCAATTGGAAGGCCTCGGCTCGCTTCGGAAATTTGTATGTAAACCAGTATGATCCCACAGCTCAGCACAAGCTAATGATCCTTCTTAATGTGGATACAAAGAAGGATCAATGGACGATAACTGATGAGCCCGAGAGGGTGGAATACGGGATATCCTTAGCGGCTACTGTTTTGGGGTATGCTTTTACTAATTTAATTGAGGTAGGTTTTGGCTCCAATTCGTTTTTAAAGGACATGGAAAAAACACCGATAAGAATAGCTCCTGCATCAGGGAAGTCCCATTGGACAATTATAATGGAGAATCTCGCAAGAATGGGCCTCTTAAGAAGCATAAGCTTTAATACTCTTTTAGAACAGGAGCTTGACAGAAACTCAAGCAATATGGATTACCTTTTAATTACTGCGGTGGTGGACGAGGAAATGGAAGACAGAATACGCCTCTTGCGCGGAAAAGATAATGCGGTGGAGATATTCAGAATCTGAATATAAAGTAGAAATATTTTGATTATGAACACGAAAGTCGAAACTTTTAGAGTTTGGTATAAATGAGCGGAATAGAATGGGATATAAATTGGAAAATATAGATATTTGTAATATAAATAAACAAGTAAAGATATTAAGAATATAAATAAACAGGTGGAGATATTTATAATATGATTAAGCAATTATTTATGAGATGGCTCTGGTGCTTGCAGGAATATCTCATGGTTTTTCCTTTCGTTATAATAATAGCAGGTTTCACAATAACTCAAGAGGCGGTTTTGGCCTTTGCATTGCTGCTTCCTGTTCACCTGCTGATTGGCATAATAATAACCTGTATGTTAATAAAAACAAATAACCTTTTGATTGCCGGAATCGCTCTCGCATATGTGGTTGTAGTTACGTTTATATGGCAGCTTACCATTATGGGTGGGTCCTTTCAGGAGATTATATTTACAGCGGTGATAACAGCAGTTTTCTTCATGTGGGGTGTAAAAAGCGGAACCGGTCATACAAGAATTGACTTTTACTATTTTCTTGGACTTATTATTTATGGGGTGTCCATTTTTGTGATAAGCCGTGCGCCAGCATTAAAAGAGTTTTTAAACATCACAATAGGAGCTGCCATTATTTATGTTATCGCAGGTCTCCCCTTAACAAACAGACGGTTTCTTATTCAGGAAACCCGTCAGAAGGGCAGTCTTAAAATTATACCCGGTACGGTGGTCAGAGGGAACAGCATTATTTTAGTGTTTATTATTATAATTACAGTGCTGCTTTCGTTTTGGGACAAATTTTTAAATGCTATCGTTACCTTTGCACAGACTGTGGCAGGTATTATAATTAAGGTTTTTAATTGGCTGACATCCATATTTACGGGAGAGGCCACACCGAATGGGGGTGGGGCGGAGGATTTAGGGCTGCCTCCAGCGGATGATTCCTCAAGTAACATTATTAACATAATCCTTACTGTTATTACGATTGCTGTTCTCCTGGTTATCGCATATGCCTTTATAAGGAACATAATAATAAATCACAAAAGAATTTATGCCGCTATTCAAGCCTTTTTGTCCCGCCTGTTTAGCAGATTTCAACGGTGGAGCTCAACTGAGCAGGGATACTCCGACAGGCAGGAGTCACTTTTAAAGACAAATATTATGAAAAGGCCGTCATTATTAAAACGAATTTTCAGCAGGAAACCGACATGGAAGGATATGAAGGATAATGCCTCCCGTGTTCGCTTTATATACACAAGATTTGTTTCGGATAATATTAAAAAAGGGCTAAACTTCAGCCCTTCGGATACACCGGATGAAACGGTGAAACGTATACATTCTATGGAAAAGGATAGCTCTATTAGCCATGAGAGAATAAGAACTGAGTATAACATGGTTCGCTATGGAGAGAAAGTGCCGTCTGATGATACCGTAAATGAGCTCAAGCAAAAATACATCAAATAACACTTGTGAATGCATCAACTGACGTTTAATTCGTCATATAGCATTTAACTGCTACTTCGGATTTTATTTATTATTCCGACGATTTCAAGATCGTGGCTATCAAACTTTTCGGTTAAGGTAACCAATTGCGATTTTATTTCTTCTTGCCCATCCGCGAGCTGTCTATATCCATCAAACAACGCATCAAGTTTATCACTATCTTTTTCTCTTATAGCATAGTATATTTTTACTTATTATTAGTTACTCAACTTTCCCACCTCAGCTTGCGAGTAGTATTTTGAGGCGCTGGTACCGACATGCTGAGGTGTGATGTCACACCGCCGTCGGTAGCCTGCTGTGCAGGCAAGCGCCCAATACAGGTGCGTACCCACTGGAACGCACCCCCAAGAAGGATAGCCCTAAAATACTGTGGGAAAGTTGAGTTAGCTATTTTTACAAGCGGGTATTTTGTTTACATAAAGTATATCCTCAAGATTTCTTTTCGGAACATGAACGATCCCTTTTTCATCTTTATAATATTTTATTGAATTTTGATAATCTTCGGCGACTGGTTCTTCGGCTGGATAGCCCAGAGCAATTATAGTATCTATTTCGAGATTATCCGGAATTGAAAACAAGTCCCTCATTGACTTTCGATCTATAGAACGGATCCAGCAGCTGCCTAAACCTTCCTCCGTAGCAGTCAATATAATATTTTGTCCGGCAGCACCTGCATCATGCTCATACCCGTTTTTTCGTATTTCTGTATCAGCTAAAATTATAATATATGCCACAGGCTCTTCTCCTTTTTTGGGATTACCATGAGGAGCGATATATCCTGCCCATTTTACAAGCTCAAATACCTTATCAACAAGCTTTTTTTCGTCAACAATTAAAAACTTCATCGGCTGCAGATTTGATGCCGATGGGGCAAACCTTGCTGCGTTCACCAGCTTTATCAGTAATTCACGATTGATTTTTGTTTGAATAAATTTACGAACAGACCTTCTCTTTATTATGCAATCATTTATGTTCAAAACGAATCCTCCTATATCGAAAAGCCATGCGCTTTTGGGGTGATAATTAAAATAACGGAAGAAATTGCTTAGACCCGTTTTTTGCGAAGCAAAATAACGTTTCAACACACCATTTCAACGAGGCTGGTCGCAGGCAAAGCCTGGCTGGTCGTAG
>DAIPML010000350.1:0-3128 GCA_036768735.1 Clostridiales bacterium
AATAACATGATGCCCAAATTTGAATTTATTTTATCCGGAATCAAAGAAAACACTGTTATTGGTTTTGGATAAATTTCCATATTCACACTATCAAAAACAAATTCATACTATCGCATTTTATCTCCCCAATAATAGTCATCGGCTTTTTACTCTGTCTTCACTCGGAGCATTTCATTTGTTTTATATTAATCTTCTTTCACTACATTTAATAAACAGCCTTGCTTATTAACAAATTATAGCACATAATTTATGCAACCTCAAATATTTTGTCAATTGTTGTGATGTTTTTTACACCCCCTGCATCGTTATCGTGTGTCCATGAGTGCAATATTATAGAGATGGATTTTGATACATCCTTGCAAGCTATACAGGAAGAGATTACCCCACAAATGCCTTATGAAGATGATTATTCACAGATAACCTCTTATGATGATTAGTGTATTGGTTTGTGATTGCAACAATTTATATTGCAGCTGCTTAAGGAGGGTATGCGACGGATCGCCGCTTGTGGTGTTTTCAGGAAGACGCACCTTGGTAAGGTGCTATTTCGCTATGCTGTTATATATGCGTATTTGCTTTGAATTCCATACTTTATTTTTTATACTTATGATTTCACTTTCGTTTTACATCTCAACACACTTTTGGTTCTCTTGCTCATCGCTTAGAAGGGAAACTTGGTCTTCGTCATAATAGGGGAATTCAATAGGATTTTCATTTAAGACAAAGCTATCCTATATTCCATTGGAGCTGGTGGCCGGAATTGAACCGACAACCTGCTCATTACGAATTAGAATAGTTCATTTTAGTCTGTTTCGGTCTGTTTCAATTTATCCAGTAATATCAAGGCTTGCGGGGTTTTCGTTTCAATCTGATTCATTCTATTTCGGCCTGTTTTGGAGTGCATAAACTCCAAATAAACTCCAAGAATTGACCCTGTCTCTCACTAAATTATCCCAAATCATCATAAGAATAGAATTGATGAAGCTGGTAAAGCACCTAACTCGCAGTTATTCGCAAGGTAATATGATTATCATTTTGCTGCCCTCAGCAAGATGATAAAATAATTCTGCAAGCGGTGCCTACAAATTTGTTTCACTTTTGAGGCTGGTCGGAAGGAACTATAGCCAGCGTATACCCCAGAGGCTGCAGTATCTTAAACAAAGTATCTATCTGCGGTGTGGCTTTCATGCTTTCAAGTCTTGCTATAGCAGGCTGCTTCAAACCCGCGAGGTCAGCAAGCTCCTTTTGTGATAAACCTTTTGATTCTCTAGCTTCAATCAGCTTCCCAATTAACGCTACCTCAAAATCAATTTTAGCTTTCTGTGTTGGGTCAATGAATTTGGGGTCATTCCAAAGTTTATTAAAGTTAGTTCCCATATCTTATTTACTCCTTTCAAGGTGGTCAGCTAAATTCCTTTTGGCCTGTTCAATCTCTCGGCGTGGAGTCTTTTTTGTCTTCTTCATAAAATGATGAAGCAACACAAAAGTGTTATCTCTGAAGTAGAAAAAGAATATCCTGTCATCCAGTGGACGCAGTTCCCATATACAATCTTCAATATGTTTGACATAAGGTTCACCCGCTCTTGTTCAATATTCCTGTAGCACTCTGATGTAGGTTAAGATCTTTTCGCTACGGATGCGTTCATTTTTGCTCGTTTGTCCTTTTGTCTGCATTTCCACAATGAAGTCCTTGATAGGTTCGTTGCCGCTCCGGTCTTCATAAAATTCGACTTCGAACATCCTTTAGTATTCCCCTTTGCTATAATATTATGATAACACATTCGTTATTAAATTGCAATAACAAATTTGTTATATTCGCCTCGAATTCATGGCGAATTTTTTTCTTGTACCTTCTCTGGTGCCAACAAAATAGTCTTGATTTTTTATGAACTACTCTTATTTTTGACCTTAGAAAAATTATGTAGCTATATCAATTTAGAATTGGTATCCCTCTTTCGAGCAAAACTCGGTTATGTTCAAGCTTTCAACTCTCCTAGCTTCGCATATCTTAGAAATTTTATATAACTTGCCTTAATTTTCTTCAGTATGATTGATTAAAAGTAACAAAGAGAAATTTTGAAAACGAAGTAATGCAATCCGAAAAAACAGTACTCATCGATTTTTTGGCAAGCTGGTGCAGTCCATGCAAGATGATATCTCCTATAATTTATGAGATTACACACGAAGCATCTGATATAAAAATATGTAAGGTTAATATTGATGAAGAACCGGAACTGACACAGAAGTTTAGAATAACGAGCATACCAACGCTAACTTTAATAAAAAACGGAAAAGTTGTTGATTCATCAGTTGGTTTAAAGTCAAAAGCGGAAATAATGATAATGATTGGGCGTTAAATGTGAGAAAGGTTTTTGGTTTTTCCTTACTCATTTGTTTACCTTGATTGGAGGTTTCGATTTAAATGTCAACAAAACAGAAGGTGCTAATTATCGGGGGCGTGGCAGGTGGCGCCACCGCCGCAGCCAGACTTAGGCGTCTGGATGAGAATATAGAAATTATAATGTTTGAAAAGGGCGACTACATTTCTTTTGCGAACTACGGTCTCCCCTATTATATTGGCGGAGTAATAAAAGAGAAATCTGCACTCACCCTTCAAACTCCCAGAAGCTTTAACGAAAGGTTTAGTGTTGATGTGCGGACGGTCATATTGAAGGATTTATAAATATGCCTATTGATAGTATTCGCTCACGCATTTCAGAGCTGGACAAAACCAAACCTGTTTACGTTACCTGTCGGGTAGGGCTTCGCGGATATATAGCCGCAAGAATTCTGTCCCAAAACGGCTTCGATGTCTATAATTCAATATTTGGAGATCAAAATGTGCTGGAAACAGATGCTGGAATTAACCCGGAAACACAGCTTCCGGAGGGGTAAGGCTAAGTGAGTTTTGTTTCAGACATGGGATACCTCGTAAGTAATCAATTATTTAAACTAAGTATGCAGCAAATAAACTAAGTGTCAAGTTAATCACTTAGTTTATTCTTAGTTTAATTGGAGCTGGTGGTCGGAATTGAATCGACAATCTGCGGTTAATTATTCTTCAAGTAACCAATGCAGTAGATTTATTTGCCTGATACCCTCATAATTCGAACCCGCTCCCACTTCAT
>DAIPML010000023.1:0-17244 GCA_036768735.1 Clostridiales bacterium
GGTACGCACCTGTGATACGCACCTGTAATGGGTGCTTGCATGCATAGCAGGCTACCGACGGCGGTGTGATATCACACCTTAACATGTCGGCACCAGCAAATCAGAATACTACTCGCAAGCTGAAGTGAGAAAGCTGAGCTAGATATCTTTAATTTCATTAAAAAATCACTTTGTGACTTTCTGAGTGATATTCATCTTACTTATTTATCTGAATAAGTTGGGATAATTCTTATCAGTAAAGATAAAAATATCTTACGAGGAGTGAGTATAATGAACAAGAATAAATTTAAAAACTTTATAAATCCACCCCATTCATATTGGATTTCATCAACCGATGCAAGAGATTATCCGCAATTAACAGAAGACATTAATACTGAGGTGGCTATAATAGGCGGAGGAATGACAGGTATATTATGCGCACACGCATTGCAAAAAAAAGGCATCAAAAGCATAATACTGGAAGCAGGCAAAATAGTGGCTGGCACCACTGCACATACAACAGCAAAAATCACATCGCAGCACGGATTAATTTATAACAAAATAAAAAACCAAAGAGGTTTTGAGCTCGCAAAGCAATACGCTGATGCTAATGAGTCATCAATTGGGGAAATAAAAAAAATTGCTGAGGAAAACCATATCGAATGTGATTATATAGAACAATCAGCCTTTATTTATACCCAAAGTGATGAAAAGATGCAAAAAATTCAAGATGAGCTAAAAACAGTTGAAGAGATTGGCATAAAGGCTTCATATATTGACGAAATTCCTTTCCCCATATCTATTAAGGGAGGAATACGTTTTGACTCTCAAGCTCAGTTTCATCCAAGGAAATTCTTACTTCCATTGGCTGAAAAAATAAGCGATTCGGATGTCCACATATATGAGCGCACTCGTGCAGTTGATCTGGAAGAAGGTAGTGAGTATATTATAACAACGGATCAAGGGAAAAAAATAACCTCAAAAAAAGTTATAATATCTTCCCATTACCCTTTTTATAATAAGTCGGGTATGTATTTTTCAAGAATATACACTGAACGGGCGTATATTGTTGCGATTAAAGCAAAGGAAAAGTATCCGGGAGGAATGTATATAAATGCAGAGGATCCTTCACGCTCTCTTAGAAGTCAAATGTCCGACGAAAACGAGCTTATTTTTGTAGTCGGTGAAAATCACAAAACCGGTCAGGGAGATGATATGGTCAAGCATTATCATGCTCTTATTGATTTTGCTGACGGCATATTTACAATTGAAGATATCCCTTACCGCTGGTCTACACAGGACTGTATGACTTTAGATCAGGTACCTTATGTAGGCAGGTATAAATCTGATACTCCCAATTTATACATCGCCACCGGTTTTGAAAAATGGGGAATGACAAATAGTATGGCAGCTGCGACAATATTAAGCGATATGATCCTTGAAATCGAAAACCCGTGGCAGGAGGTCTATAACCCTTCCAGACAAAATATATTAGGTGCTGCTAAAACCTTTATTGTTGAAAATGCAGATTTAGCAAAGCATCTTATTAAAGGCAAAATATCTCCTCTTCCTGAAAACATTGAATTAAAACCCGGTGAGGGCAAGGTCTTTGAATCGAATGAAGGACGCACCGGCGCCTTCCGGGATGATAGTGGAAACCTTCATCTTGTAAATACCACCTGTACGCATATGGGTTGTGAATTAAACTGGAATTCTGCAGAAAGATCCTGGGATTGCCCCTGTCATGGCTCCAGATTTACATGCTCGGGAAGTATTATTGAAGGTCCGGCAGTTCAGCCGCTAACAGCAGACAATAATGTTAATACTGTTGAAAAAATTATAAAGGAAGATTTTTAATTGACTCGTAAGAGAAAATTTTAAAGCCTACCAAACAAGAGCACACTCTGCACCACCGGATGTTTACCCTAGGGAGCGCGCTCTTGTTTTTGTGTAACATTCTTTTTTGTGCTTATATAACGAGGCTTAGATGTCCCCCACCTCTATAGGTACATATTTCTCACAACAGGCGGTGAGTCAAAACATTACGGGTCGCTCAATCGGAGCGTTCCAGTAACTGGGGTTACCCTTCTTGGGGGAGCGTTCCGGTTGCTTCTTCTATCTCGTTATTTTGAACTCGGAATAAAAGGTATAATGTTCTTTGCAAATTCCGACATACTCATTGTCTGGAGCCAAACCTTTCCAGGACCGGTTAGTGTGGTAAGGAACAGACCTTCGCCGCCGAATAGGATATTTTTGAAGCCCTTTACCATTTCAGCTTGATATTGAACGGTTTCTTCGAAAGCGGCTACATTACCCGTATCCACTTTTACCGTTTCTCCCGGAGCTAGAACCCTTTCCACTATGCTTCCGTCGACCTCAAGAAATGTCAGACCTGCACCTGAAAGCCTTTGAAGAATAAAACCTTCGCCACCAAAGAAACCCGCTTTCAGACCTCTAGCGACATAAGTTCCTAAAGTAACACTGGGCTGAGCACAGAGAAAAGCTCTTTTTTGCGCAATAATAGGGCATTTTCCGACATCAACAGATACAATATGCCCGGGAAAAGCGCTGGCAATAACAATTTCCTGATCCGGGATATGGGCGGTGTAAGTTGCCATAAATAGTGATTCTCCTGAAAGCATCCTCCCGAGACCTTTCATTAAGCCTCCGGTCATATTTGTTTCCATAACAATCCCACTATCCATCCAAGTCATACCTCCGGATTGAGTATAAATACTTTCTCCGGCACCTAATCGAATGGATACTGCCGGTAGGCTGTCTCCAAAAATTTCGTATTTTAATGGAGGTGGTGGTACAAAGCTTGCCGATGCTGCCTGCGTTACTTTGTTACCTCCACTCTGAACGCTGCCACCGGTAACTGTTGCTCCACAAGAAGTGCAGAACCTGGTTCCTTCGTTGAGCTGCTTACCGCAACTTTGACAAAACATACTATTCATCCCCTTTTTTATTATTTCGCTTGCTTTCCAGAAAGTCTAAAAACGACTTTCCCCTGCAGATATAATACCACATTCTTCATGGATTTTACATATTTTTGCCCCATTTCAAAAAATCATTTCCTCTTGTAATGCATATGTTTTAGTGCTACTATTAATGATGTTTGGGCTTAATTTCTAAGCATATTTTATTATAGTGAGGTGTTTTTATGAACGTAACCGCATTCGAAATTCTTTCAATTGCCGTTGCACTTGTCTCATTTATATTCGCAGCATGGCTATATAAATGGGTACTTAAGCAACCCTCCTCTAACAAAAGAATTGCGGAGGTAGGTCAGCTAATTCGGCAGGGAGCCGCAATATTCCTTAAAAAGGAATATACCGTTCTTGCTAAATTTTCCGGAGTCGTAGCAATTCTTATTCTAATTTTTCTTCCCGGTCCAATATGGTCTGGTGATGTAATGAAAAACATAACCATGGCAATTGCATACATTGCCGGTACTGTTTTTTCGGCTATTGCCGGAAAAATTGGAATTCAAGTAGCAACAATTTCAAACGTCAAAGCTGCTGAAGCAGCAAAAAACGGTATTAAGCCATCATTTATGGCTGGCTTCCGTGGCGGTGCCGTAATGGGAATGGCAGTTGTTGGTTCCAGTCTTTTAGGTGTTGCCGCTGTATTACTTATTACTCACAACACAACAGCACTACTCGGGTTTAGCTTTGGTGCAAGTTCACTGGCACTGTTTGCAAAAGCCGGTGGTGGTATTTTTACAAAAACAGCCGACATAAGCGCTGATTTGGTTGGTAAGGTTGAGCTCGGTATCCCGGAAGATGATCCCAGAAACCCTGCTGTTATCGCTGATAACGTTGGAGATAATGTTGGTGACGTAGCCGGTATGGGTGCTGACCTCTTTGACTCAAATGTGGCGTCGATGGCCGCAGCCCTTGTTATGGCTGTTGCACTTGATAAAACAACAAACACTACTCTAAATGCAAGCATGGTTTTCTGCTATGCAGCATTAGGTCTTTTAGCTTCTATTATAGGTGTCGGTATGGCACGTATCGGAAAAAATGGTGACCCAACCAAGGCATTAAATAACAGCACCTATTTCACAACCGGTATCTATGTTGTTTTAACTACCATAGCCACATACGTTTTCAACTTCAGCTGGCGTATCTGGGGCGCATGCATCGTTGGTCTTATCGTTGGTGTTATAATCGGTATTGCAAGCGATTATTTTACAAACGATAATAAAAATCCTGTACGTTACGTTGCAAGAGCTTCAAAATCAGGACCTGCTTTTACAATCTTGTCAGGTATTTCATATGGTATGTTAAGTGTCCTGCCTGCAATGATTGGTATTGCATTCGCTTCTTTAGTTGCTTATAAGCTTTGTGAACCGCTCGGCGACGGGTATGCATTTTTCGGAATTTCCATGTCAGCAGTTGGAATGCTCTCTATTGTTGGTATGATTATTTCAAATGATGCTTATGGACCTATTGTTGACAATGCAAGAGGTCTTGCTGAGATGGGTAATCTTGGAGACGATGTCCTTGAAATTACAGACGAGCTTGACAGCGCAGGTAACACCGTAAAAGCTGTTACAAAAGGTTTTGCTATAGCCGCAGCAGGTCTAACGGTTATTGCCCTGTTGGGTGCTTTTATGAGTGAAGTTAACACCGCCGCGGATGCACTTGGTTTATCAGGTCTTGAAGGCTTTGATATTATTAATCCTCTTGTTTTCTTCGGACTTTTAATCGGAGCAGCTATTCCTGTTATATTCTCAGCTATGCTTATGCTTGGTGTTGACAGAAATGCTCAGAGAATGGTATCTGAAATTCACCGTCAATTTAAAGAAATTGTCGGACTAAAAGAAGGAAAACCGGGAGTCGTCCCTGAGTATGACAAATGCATTGATATTGCTACCACAGGAGCAATAAAAGAGCTTATACCCGCAGGCTTAATGGCCATAGTAGCAACTCTTGTAGTTGGATTTGTCGGAGGCGTTCAGGCAATTGGCGGCTTTTTGGCAGGTAATATTGTAAGCGGTCTTTTGTTTGCTTTATTTATGTCAAACTCCGGTGGTCTTTGGGATAACGCAAAGAAATATGTTGAATCAGGAAATGAAGGCGGAAAAGGCTCTGAAGCCCATAAATCCGCTGTTGTAGGCGACACTGTTGGTGATCCCTTTAAAGATACCGCAGGCCCGTCTATTAATACACAAATTACTGTTGTTTCACTAGTAGCTTCATTACTTTCAACATTGTTCCTTACAATGTCAATATTCTAAACAATGTAAATATTGTTAATATTCAAATCAGTGTAAATATTGACAATATTGTAAAAACAATCATCCAATGCCGTACCCTAAAAACAGGGTACGGCATTTTTTATACATGATATGGTATGACCCTGAAAGTCACTTCGTAACAGTAACCTCGTTTCACGACTGTCTGGGGAGCAATCATAATATGCATTGAAAATATTCAAGCGGAAATATATAATATGATTATCATCCGGAAAGTCACTTCGTAGCTTTCTGATGAAATTCAAAAATCCTACAGGGGGGCATCTTCAGATGATTCTTAAAGATTCTGCGAAAGAACCGCTTTATTCTTCGAAAACCCGTACAAGTACAACTGCTCTTTTTAATCGTCTGCTCGAAGCGCCTGATTTAGAGATGTTTATGAAAAACAACGCAGATGAAATGTATATGCAGCCATTTTGTGAATACATAACTCAATTGTGTAAAAAACAGGGAGAAATACCTGAACATATCATCAAGAGAGCAAACATTGAACGATCCTATGGACATCAGCTTTTCAAAGGAACAAGAAATCCGTCTCGTGATACGGTTCTGCAGCTTGCTTTCGGATTTGGAGCCGGTATTGACGAAGTTCGGGAGCTTCTGAAGCGTGCCGGAAAAAATGCGCTTTATCCCAAGGTAAAGCGGGATGCGGCATTAATTTATTGCTTTCGCGAGCATTTTTCAATATTAGAAGCACAACGTGTTTTGCATGAAATGAGACTGCCTTTGCTTGGCATGGGTGAAATGAAATGATGAATATAAAAGCTGCTGTTAGCGATATACTAAAGTCCTTTGATGATCTGTATCCTGCGGATTTTCTGAAAAAATACGATCAGATAGAACTCCTTGCTGAAAGCCACGGTACAGAAACATTTTTAGTCCAGCAGAAGGATAATGAGCAATTCTATGTGGCAAAATGCTACAATAAAGATCTATATTCTGCTGTACATGAGGGCAATATTCTAAAATCACTGAACCATAACGGATTACCCGCTTATGTAGACGAATTTCAAAACGATAATGTGGTTTGCATTGTACGTGAATATGTCGTAGGTAAACCGCTTGATCAATATATTATAGAAAACACTTTATCGTACAATGAGATTGCAGACATCTGCATTCAACTTTGTGATATCCTAATCTATCTGCACGGACAGGAACAGCCTGTTATTCACAGGGACATCAAACCGCAGAATATCATTGTAAAACCGGATGGGAAAATCAGCTTAATTGACTTTGACATAGCACGCATATACCATTCCGATACAAAGAGCGACACACAGTTCATCGGGACAAGAGAATATGCACCGCCGGAGCAGTATGGCTTTTCACAAACAGATGCCCGTACAGACATTTATTCCATGGGCGTCGTTTTAGGATGGCTTCTTACCTACGAGACAGATGTGAAAGGGTCTCGCCGCAAAGCAGTCCATAACAGGCTTGTAGGTATATATAAAAAATGCACAGCTTTTTCTCCTGAACACAGATTTGAGTCGGCAAAAAAACTAAAAGCTGCTGTTATCCGTTCCGATGGCAAACAAAAAGCAACTGTGCTTCGATCTATTGCACTTTTTCTGTTGTGCTTTTTATTCCTTTGTGCGGGTTTTGTTCTGGGACGCTTTACCGGCTTGCTGGAGGCGAATTCCAAACCGGATACCGGTATTGTATTCGAAGAGCAAATGATCGAACAGGCTGTCAGACTTCAGCTTGGCAAAACGGCAGACGAGCCTCTTAAGCAGGATGAATTATTATCGGTTTACAAGCTGTATATTTTCGGTGATTCTCTGGTAGCCAAAAGTGAAGAAGAACTACAAAATGAAGTAAGGGAGCTCTTTGACAACAACAATATGAAAGTAGGACCGATCAAAACACTTATCGATCTTTTAAAAACACCGAATCTGGAAGAAGTTTATATTTCGATGCAAAAGGTAACAGACATATCTCCGCTTGCTTCCCTGCAAAAGCTTGAAACCGTTTCTATCAAGAATAACCCGATTACGGATATTTCTCCACTGAGTGAACTGAAATTTTTGAAGCGGATCTCCCTGTTTGATACTCGTGTCACTGATTTATCTCCCCTTTTTAACTGCCCGATGCTCTTTGAATTGGATGCCGGTAAGCTGCCAATCCGTTCTCTCGAAGCATTTCATGGTTTAAAGGGTCTGCAGAACCTTAGCCTGTACGAAACTACCATTGACACACTAACCGGGATGAATAAGCTGACACAGCTTAAATTTTTTGAGGTGTCAGGCGTCATTGATGGTGATCTGACGCCGATGCTCTCACTTACTCACCTTAAGAATGTGGTTCTGGGGGAGGATATGCGGCAAGCGGTTAAAACTATCGAAAGAGAAGCGAATTTTTCGATATCCTATCGGTAAACTTAATGCTTCTATATTAATACAAACGCTCATTGAATCGAAGAAACATACTGGATGTGGGCTGGCAGCTCACCTTTTTTGGTTTTGTATTTTGTACAATAAATATGTTAATTAGCAGATTGACAGATTAATGAAAAAGGAGAACGACTATGAAGAAGAAACATGTAAAATGCATATTTTCCCTCACTCTGGCTCTTACTCTATTTCTTATGCTTATCTTGTCTGCTTACACAGCTGACATCAATGAGGTGGAAACAAAAGCCGCAGCACTGAAAAAGCTTGGATTGTTCAAAGGGGTGTCCGAAACTGATTTCGACCTTGATAGAGCCCCTACCCGCGTTGAGGCGATGGTGATGCTGATTCGCATACTGGGCAAGGAAGCGGAAGTGCTGAAGATGGGCGGAACGCATCCATTCACTGACGTACCAGATTGGGCGGATAAGTACATAGGATATGCTTACGAAAAGGGGTTGACAAAAGGCGTATCCGCCACAAGCTTCGGTACGGGCAACGCAGATTCGGATATGTATCTGACCTTCATGCTCAGGGCACTTGGTTACAGTGATGCAACGGGCGAATTTTTGTGGAATTCACCGGATTTATTGGCTAAGGCTGTCGGTATTCTTCCTGTCGGTGTGGATACGTCGAATTTTCTGCGATCGGATGTTGTTCTGATCTCCTGGGCTTCTCTTCAGGCATACCTGAAAGGTGGCAGCAAGGTGATGTCAAATAAATTGATAGAGGAAGGTGTTTTCGCAAAGGAGGATTATGGAAAGACAATCGATTATGTAAACGAACCCAAACCGGATTTTTTCATTGTTAATAATTTTGATACGCTTAAATATGCTTTAGCTGACAATAACGTGAAGGCAATAGTCATTGATACCGAAGTGCCGATGGTTGTCACGGGTGAACTGACCGTACCGATTGGCGTCACGCTGATGGTAAACCGTGGGAATGATTTTTATATCGAAGGTACACTGATAAACAACGGTACAATTCAAGTCATGGGAGCAGATTCATTCACCGATGATTTTATCAACTACTCTGTAATGTCTGTTCAAAACGGTGGCAAGGTAATTAACAATGGAAATCTTAAGTTATGCGCATCATCCATCAGAGATAGTGTGGATCGCGGTTCGGTCGGCGGGCAGCTCCGTGTTTTTGATGGTTCGTTTGAAAACAAAGGAACGGTATGCCTTGAAAAAGGAATGGTCAACACTCATGGAGGTATGGCAGTAATTGTCGGAGGAACCTTTACCAATGACGCGTTTGCTCTTTTGGATGGTTTCTTCTTTCAAGTTGATGAAGGGATATTTACCAACAATAAAGGTGCTGTTATCATAAACAACTCACATATTTTTGTAAAAGATACCGGAACATTTATTAACAACGGAATGCTCTCTGGAGCAGAAGCAAATGAGCAGGGGAATACTGTCGAATTCAATGACGAAATACTTGAAAATAAAATTCGAGCGGCAATGAGCAAGCCCGACGGCGAAATCACTAAGGAAGAAGCGGCAGCAGTCACATTTCTTGATTTAAGCAACAAGAGCTTTGACGATATGAACAGCAAGAACGGCGGGATACGGAATATTGGTGCGCTGAAGTACTTTACTAACTTAAAAGAGTTGAATCTATCGTTTAATAACATTTCAGATTTTTCGCCACTGGCAGGTTTGACGAAATTAGAGAGTCTAGGCTTTTCAGGTGTTCCTGTCAAGGATTTGTCTCCATTAAAGGGTCTGACGAAAATGATTTGCCTTACATTTGATTTCAACTATGCTCCCGAACAGGGACATAATGGATATGCGAGCCTTGATTTTATGTCGGATATGAAAAACCTTGAGATATTTGAGGCAAGAAGTGCAGGAATCAAGGATATCTCCACCCTTGGCAATTTGACGAAGCTATGGAGCGTATTCCTGACAGAAAATCTGATTACGGATGTCAGCCCTCTTGCAAAACTAACAAACCTGAAAGAGTTGGAACTGAGAAACAATCCAATAACAGATTATAGCCCGCTCAAGGATATTTACGATAAGATTGAATACAAAGATTTCGAAATGAAATAGTATTGGAAAAATCTATTACGATGTGCCCGGGTAATAACCTGAAATTATTCATTAAAATAACGGAAGAAATTGCTTGATCCGTTTTTTACAAAGCAAAATAACGTACTTTAATTTATTTGCTTGCTTGCGTAGCAAGCTATATTTTCAATACTGAACCAACGACATAGTCATTTTATGAAATAATTGTGAAGTGCGAAAACGCTGAATAAACATTGTTTTTATAGTTTATCTGCTAGAAAAGTGGCTTAGCCACTTTTTTTACTGCAGAACCATATTGCTCCCCCAGGCGGATATCCCGCTTTCTAAGCATCTTCCCCAACCAATTAAAAAAGCGCTTCCGCTCTTAATCTTCCTTGCACAGATGAATATACTCTCCCATTCAATAAAAAAGCCATCTTAAGGTAAAAAACAACTAATATTTCATTTGTTCTTCACATAAAAAAAGTAAGATAGGTACTAGGGGCTAGTATCTAGCATCTAGTATCTAGCATCTAGCATCTAGAAAGGAGTGGAAGCATGAAAAAGGGTGTATTATGCGAGAAAAAATGCGAAGAACAAAAGAAGTATGATGAAATACCTAATGTTATTGACTTGTATAAGGACAATGAAGGCTCTCTGATACAGATTTTGCACGCTGCACAGAAAATCTATGGCCATCTCCCGCTTGAGCTTCAGCAATTTATTGCCGATGCCTTGGATATTCCTTTCTCAAAGGTATCCGGGGTAATATCCTTTTACTCTTTTTTCTCTGTCCAACCCCGAGGTCTGCATACCATCCGTGTTTGTCTTGGAACAGCCTGCTATGTTCGCGGCGGAAAAAAACTCGTGGAACATTTACTGAAAACGCTTAATGTTGAAATTGGGGGAACCACATCTGATGGTAAATTCACCTTTGAGGTTGCTCGGTGCATTGGTGCATGCGGTCTTGCACCGGCTGTAATGATCGATGATATCGTATACAAACAGATGACTCCGGCAAAGCTCAGTGCTTTACTGGATAAATTTTAAGGAGGTGGTGTGGTATTATGAATGCTTGTATTACAAGTAGGGACGATCTGCAAAAAATCCAAAATGCATACCTGAACGAAAACAAGAAGTACCAATACCAAATTCTGGTATGCGCCGGTGCGGGATGCGTATCCTCCGATTGTTCTGCAGTACGGGATGCGATCATTGAACAGGTTAATTCACTTTCATTAAACAAAAAAGTTCGTGTTTATGAAACAGGATGTATGGGTACCTGCGCTGTTGGTCCTGTAATGCTCATTCTCCCTGACCGAATTTTTTACACAAATCTCACTCCTGACATTGCAAAAAAAATAGTAAAAACACATATAATTGACAACAAAATTTTAGTAGGGCATACTTTTTCCGATCATGCTCTAAGAAAACACATTCCCAAAATTGATGATATTAGCTTTTTTAATGAACAGGTGCGAATAGCACTTAGAAACTGTGGTGTACTGGAATATAGCAGCATAGAAGCTTATATAGCATCGGGAGGTTACCTCTCCGCAGCCAAGGCATTAACTGAAATGAATGATGAAATGATTATTGAGGAGATAAAAATCTCCGGTCTTTGCGGTCGGGGCGGTGCTGGTTTTCCAACCGGAATCAAGTGGGATGCAGGCAGAAAAGCAGAAAGCGATATAAAATATATAGTTTGTAATGCTGACGAAGGTGATCCCGGTGCCTTCATGGATAGAAGCATCATTGAAGGTGATCCCCACACCCTTATTGAAGGAATGATTATTGCTGGTTATGCCATAGGCGCAACGAAAGGTTATGTATATATCAGAGCCGAATATCCATTGGCCGTAGAACGTCTGGACACAGCCATAAAGCAGGCCTGTGAATATGGTCTTCTTGGTAATAATATTTTCGGCAGTGGTTTTGATTTTACCCTTGAAATCAGAATAGGTGCCGGTGCTTTTGTATGCGGAGAAGAAACCTCTCTTATGTCATCTATTGAAGGAAACCGTGGTGAGCCTCGCCAAAAGCCCCCGTTCCCATTCGAAAAAGGATTATTTGAAAAGCCAACAATAATAAACAATGCTGAAACAATCGCCAGTATCCCTCCCATTATTGAAAAAGGCGGCGATTGGTATTCACAATATGGAACTGAGAATGCATGCGGTACTAAGGTATTTGCCCTCGCCGGTGACATTGTAAACACCGGAATTGTTGAAGTTCCCATTGGCACACCCCTAGGAGAAATTATTTTTAAAATAGGCGGAGGTCTACTCGATAAAAAGAAATTTAAAGCAGCTCAGATAGGCGGTCCGTCCGGTGGCTGCATAACCCAGGGTAATCTGAATGTTTCTGCCGATTATGACTCACTAACAAAGATGGGAGCGATTATGGGCTCCGGTGGTCTCATAACAATGAGTGAAGAAACGTGCATGGTTGATACTGCACGTTATTTTATGGATTTCATACAGGATGAAAGCTGTGGTAAATGCGTTGCATGTCGTGTCGGGACAAAGAGAATGCTGGAGATTCTCGAGCGAATCACCCGAGGTGAAGGCATGGACGGTGATATTGAGCTATTAGAGGAACTGGGAGAAATAATTAAAGATACTGCAATGTGCGGGCTTGGTCAAACAGCTCCAAATCCGGTGCTTAGTACTATAAAGAACTTTCGTGAGGAATATGAAGAGCATATAAGTAAAAAGTATTGCCGTGCAGGGGTATGCAGCGATTTATTTATTTCACCCTGCGAAAATGCGTGTCCTGCAAATGTTAATATTCCGGGATATCTCAGCCTTATCGCCACCGGTCGTTTCATTGATGCATATAATCTTATCCGTCAGGAAAATCCGTTACCATTAATCTGTGGACGGATCTGCACTCACCCCTGCGAGAGCCGCTGTAGAAGGGCTACTGTTGACGAAGCAGTTGCAATATGCGATCTTAAGAGATTTGTCGCCGATTATGCAATGAAATATGAAAGTGAATATTTCCATGACATAGTATGCACTAAAAACGGTCAAAAAGTAGCCATCATCGGCGCAGGTGCCTCTGGCCTTACATGCGGCTATTATTTGGCAAGAACAGGCTATGAGGTTGATATCTATGAACAGGAAGCTGTTGCAGGCGGAGTTTTGGCATATGGTATTCCCGAATACCGTTTACCGTCCGCAATACTTAAGCATGAGGTGGATAATATCTGCCGTTCAGGTGTTAATATTATTTACAATACCGAGGTTGGCAGGGATATTGGCTTTAAGGAGCTGCGAGCAATGTATGACGCCATATATATTGCAACAGGCACCCAGGTTCCCCAAAAGGTGAATGTGCCGGGAGAAAATCTAAAAGGAATTTTACCGGGAATAACATTTTTAAAGAATGTAAAGCTGCACAACTCTGTAAACTTAACAGGGCATGTGGTTGCTGTTATCGGAGGAGGAAATACGGCAATTGATTCTGCTCGCACCGCCTTGCGCCTTGGAGCTAAAAAAGTTATGGTTCTATACCGAAGAACCCGTGAGATTATGCCTGCTTATGAAGTAGAAATTGAAGAAGCTCTCAATGAAGGAATAGAGCTGCAAGAGCTTGTTTCTCCCCTGCGCTTCATCTCCAACAAGCATGGTTATGTCGCAAAAATTGAGTGCGTAAATCGACGTCTCAGTAATTTTGACAATGAGGGCAGGAGAAATACAAGTCATATTGAAGGCTCCAATTTCTTTATTGATGTTGACACCGTAATCACAGCTGTCAGCCAATATGCTGACCTTCCCTTCGTTCCAAAAGAAGACATCGGTGTAACCCCTTGGGGCACATTCATTGTAGACAAGGAAACTCAAATGACCAAAATGCCCGGTGTTTTTGCAGGTGGAGATGTTGCCCGTGGACCTGATGAGGTAATTCGAGCAATAGCAGATGGGAAAAGCGCTGCCAAATCCATTGATTTATATTTGAATGGTAAAGGAATTCTCAATAAAGGTGAAAAGATCGAAATTCCTGAGCAAATTGATGATGATGAATTGGTTTCACACCCACGCTTCCAAATGGAGATGCTCTCATTAGAAAAACGCACAAACTCATTTGACGAGGTTGTTTTGGGATATCATAAGCTCAAGGCCATAGCAGAATCAATGCGCTGCTTGCATTGTGACAGGAGGTAGGTGAATATTATGATAAATATAACCATTAATGGCATTAATGTAAGCGCACCGGACGGTAGCACTATTATGGAAGCTGCAGCATACAACCAGATCCAAATCCCAAGCTTATGTCACCTGGAAAACATACATTCCATAGGCTCTTGCCGTATTTGCGTAGTAGAGGTTGATGGAGCGAAAAACCTTCAGGCCTCCTGTATTACAAAGGTTAGAGAAGGCATGAATATTAAAACCAATAGTGCGCGTGTAAAAAAAGCGCGTAAGGTTCTGTATGAGTTGCTGCTTTCAGATCATAACCATGACTGCCTTAGCTGCAAACGCAACACTACATGTGAGCTGCAGGAGCTGGGCAAGCTTCTCGGTGTCGAAGAATCACGATTTGAAGGAGAACGTTCCTCTGATTCGGTTGACGCTTCCGTGTCTATTACACGTGATTTATCGAAATGTATATTGTGCCGTCGATGTGTAACAGTATGTAACGAAATTCAAGGAACCGGCATACTAAATGCCCAAAATCGTGGTTTTTCAACAACGATCGGTCCCGGAATGGATTTACCTATAGGTTCGGTGAACTGTTCTTTTTGCGGTCAATGCACGGTGGTGTGCCCGGTTGGCGCATTAAAAGAAACATCCTCAATCAATAAAGTATGGGAAGCGCTTCATAATCCGAATAAACGGGTGGTAGTTCAAGTAGCACCTGCAATCCGTGTTGCAATCGGTGAAGAATTTGGTTTGCCTGCCGGAACACGTTGCACCGGAAAGCTTGCAAATGCTCTGTCTCAACTGGGCTTCGACGATATATTTGACACAAACTGGGCAGCAGATTTGACCATCATTGAGGAAGGAACGGAACTATTAAACCGAATAACAAACGCTGCGACCGGTAAAGAAAGTATTCTGCCCATGATTACGAGCTGCAGCCCAGGCTGGATTAAGTATATTGAGCATACCTTCCCTGAACAATTACCGCATCTGTCCACCTGTAAATCCCCGCATACTATGCTTGGAGCTGTTGTGAAATCTTATTATGCCAATAAGCTGGGTATTAATCCTGAGGATATGTTCGTTGTTTCGGTAATGCCATGCACTGCAAAGAAAACTGAAATAGCAAGGTCAGATATGATGAACGATGGGCTGCCAAATGTGGATGCAGTTTTAACCTGCCGTGAACTAGGTGATATGATAAAGGAGGCTGGAATTGACTTTGCCAACCTACCTGACAGAGATTTTGATGCCCCATTAGGTATGTCCACCGGCGCAGCCGATATTTTCGGCTTAACGGGTGGTGTAATGGAAGCGGCACTTAGAACTGTATATGAGCTTATAACAGGTCGTGAGCTTCCGTTTGAAAACCTGCATGTAACTCCTATAGTAGGTCTTGATAAAATTAAGGAAGCAACAATAAAAATCGAAAACCCACTGCCTGATTACTCTTTATTTGATGGTGTCGAGGTTAAAATTGCAGTCACAAGCGGACTAAAAAACGCAAAGGTTTTATTGGATCAAATTGTTGCCGGAAAAAGTCCTTATCACTTTATTGAGATTATGGGATGTCCGGGAGGTTGCATTACAGGCGGCGGTCAACCAAGAAGTACAGATCCTGGCATAAGAATAAAACGTATGAAAGCCTTGTATAACGAGGATGAGAGCAAAACCCTGCGAAAATCCCACGAAAACCCATATACCATATCCTTCTACAAGGAATTTCTCGGTGAACCTAATGGTCACACTGCACATGAGCTTTTGCATACAACCTATGTCAATAGAGGAAAATACAACGAATACACCGAAGAAACCTTTGAGTTGGAGGTTCCTTATAAGAAAAAACAGCAAGCCAAGGAAAAAACATATTCCTTTGCAGCCTCCGGTGACAAAAATGCGACAGCCATTATGCGTGAAGCTCCGGAGCAAATACGCATTTTGAACCTTGAAGCGGAGAACAAAAAACTGAAGAGCGAGCTTGAGGATACATTGGAAACTGTAGATATTTTAAAGCGCGTTATAGCCGACTACACAAAGAAGTGGCAGGGTGAAAACTCTCCGGGTGGATCGAAAAAGAAGTAACAGCACTCCATAACAAAGTTTCTGCAAAAAGAGTGATTCCATGCGTCAACGCATGGGTTAGCTCTTTTTGCAATTTTCCAAAGTTATATACTATGGTTTTTTGCTTTACCTCTAATGCTCTCCATAAATTACCTTTACTAAATCTCTTTAAATTTATAGCCAAAGCCTCTGATTGTTGCTATATAGTAGTGACGTGGCTTTAAAGCCTCTCTTAATGTCTTTATATGTGTGTCAACAGTTCTGTCTGTACCATAGTAATCATAACCCCAAATGTTATCTATAAGCATTTTTCTGGAATATGCTTTTTCCGGGTTCTTCGCAAGAAGTACCAGCAAATCATATTCTTTCGGAGTAAGGATTACAGTTCTTTCGTCAACATAAACATTGTGAGAAAATGTGTCAATTACAAGACCCTCGTACACCAAATTTCTTGCGGGTATTGATTCTCTTCCAATACTGCGCCGAAGGATCACATTCACACGAGCAAGTAATTCCCTCATTGAAAATGGTTTTGTAATATAATCTTCCGCACCGAGTGCATACCCATTTAGCACGGAATCCTCGTCACTATCATCAGACATCAGCATAAATGGAGTTTTTGCCATTTTCCGAAACTGACGGCAAACATTTATTCCGTCTAATTCAGGCAGATTAGTATTCAGAATGGACAATTGATATTCGTAACGTCGAAAATGCTTAATTGCAGTGATGCCATCACAAACCAAATCAACATCATACCCCTCATTTATGAGAAGCTCCTTTACATCGTTTCTTATTCGAGTGTCCCCATCTGCAACCAGAATTCTAACCCTCATAAACCGCACCTCACATAAACATCTTTTAATTGCAGTTTGTAAGTAATTAGGAGTACGCTCAGGAAGTCACTTATAGGAGTATGCTCGGAAAGCTTGTTTATGACTAAAAACTATGCTGTAATCCACGTTTCATTCATATTACTTATTTCCAGATTTTTAAGTCTCAGATTTTTATTATTTTTAAATATCAGAGCACTTAAAACCCCTTCACTACAACTCTATTTTACCACTAACATTATTTTGTGTAACCATATTTAGATTTAAAAATTTAAACTCCATCACTTTAGCTCTTTACCTTGAAATAGCGTGTTTGCAGACATGCATAATCTAAATTATAAAAAAATGACGAAATGCAGGATTTCCAAACCTCTTGACATGTAGAGATAAAAATAATAGAATCTTCTTAATTATAGCAAGGCTAAGATGTCCCATGCCTCTATAGGTGGAGGGTACCTATTTGACACAACAGGTCATGAGGCAGAATCTTCCGCCTCGTTGAAATGGTGTGTTGAAATTGCTTAGCAATTTCTTCCGTTATTATAA
>DAIPML010000023.1:17344-18857 GCA_036768735.1 Clostridiales bacterium
CGCCTCGTTGAAATGGTGTGTTGAAATTGCTTAGCAATTTCTTCCGTTATTATAACAAGGCTAAGATGTCCCATGCCTCTATAGGTGGAGGGTACCTATTTGACACAACAGGTCATGAGGCAGAATCTTCCGCCTCGTTGAAATGGTGTGTTGAAATTGCTTAGCAATTTCTTCCGTTATTATAATGAGGGTACACGATGAATCCTATCTTTATAGTAACAGGCACCGGTTTCCAAATCAGTCCCATGTAGAGATGTGAGCATTTTGTAATTTTGTTATGACATATTAGAGAAATATTGGAGGGATTTTATGAAAAAATTTTTATCTGTTCTTTTAGTCTGTCTTTTAGCTTCAACATTGTTCGCTGCATGTAATAAAACTGATTCAAACGAGATCAGAATTGGTATTAATTACGAGTTATCAGGCGGAAGTGCTACTTATGGTCAGGGTTCTGTAGAAGGCATTGAGCTCGCTATCGAAGAAATTAACGCTGCCGGCGGAATAAACGGAAAACTGATTAAACCCTACAAAGTTGACAATAGTTCAAACAGCGCTGAGGCAACAACTCTCGCTACAAAACTGATAACACAGGATAAAGTAATCGCTATTTTGGGTCCTGCAACATCCGGTTGTTTTAAGGCACAAATACCTGTTGCAAACAAGAATAAAGTACCTGTTGCTTCTGGTTCTACTACTGCCGATGATGTAACTGTTGCTTCAAACGGGAATGTCCAGGAATATGCCTTCCGTATTTGCTTTAGCGATTCTTTTCAAGGAAGAGTTATGGCAAACTTCGCAACTGAAACTCTTTCAGCAAAAAACGCTGTAATAATTATGGACAGCTCAAGTGACTATGGCAAAGGTCTTGCTAAAAACTTCAAAGAAACCTTTACCGCATCAGGAGGCACAATCGTAGCAGAAGAAGCTTATGTTAAAGATGATACAGATTTTAATGCTATCCTTACCAAAGTCAAGGGGCTAAGCTTTGATGTTATATATATTCCCGGTTATTATAACGAAGCCGGCCTTATTATAAAACAAGCCCGTAACTTAGGTATTGATACACCTATATTAGGAGCCGACGGTTTTGACTCGCCTGTGTTGGTTGAGCTTGCCGGTGAGAATGCACTTAATGATATCTATTTTACCAACCACTATTCCTCTTTGGATAAGGATCCTTTGGTAATTTCTTTCATTGAATCATTTAGCAAAAAATACGGCAAGGATCCGGATGCCTTTAATGCTTTGGGCTATGACCTTGCTAAATTCGTAGCCGACGCCGTAGGGAGAGCTGAGAAGCTTAACGGTGAATCAGTTAAGAATGCTCTTGAGGCTACTGAAGCTTTTGCAGGTGTTACCGGTACATTAAGTGTTGATGAAATGCACAATCCTATAAAATCAATTGTTGTTATTAAGATGGAAAATGGTAAGCAAGTGTCAAGTACAAAGGTTAACCCGTAATTTAGTACAGTTTGCTTGGCTTTATCAACGAAAGATTGAAGGATTTCGCTTG
>DAIPML010000023.1:18957-22470 GCA_036768735.1 Clostridiales bacterium
GCAAGCTTAGTTCAAAAATGAAGAACAGTAGACGGGGGCTGAAAAAGCCCCTATCTGTGTTTTGTGACTGAAAGAAGGTTCAAAATTGGAACAATTTTTGCAACAAATCATTAATGGTATTTCACTGGGCAGCATATATGCTTTGATTGCTCTTGGTTATACAATGGTTTATGGTATCATCAAGCTTATTAACTTTGCCCATTGTGATGTTTATATGCTTGGAGCTTATGTAGGGTATCTCTGCATGACAAGCTTTCATCTTGGATTTCTCCCCTCCATGCTCTTAGCTATGGTATTTTGCATTGTTGTTGGTATTACAATAGAAAAGATTGCATACCGCCCGCTACGAAATGCAACACGAATTGCCGTTTTAATAACAGCGATCGGTGTTTCCCTGTTTATTGAATATGGAACCATGTTCTTTGTAAAAGCTGATATTCGCTCCTATCCACCGTTAACAGGTTTTATGACGCAAACCTTTAAGCTTGGTGACATTAATATTACCATGCAGCAGGTTATTATTTTCGTAGTAACAATTTTTCTTATGGTTTTATTGCAGTTTGTAGTTAAAAGAACCAAAATCGGTAAAGCAATGAGAGCAGTTTCTTTAGATCGTGATGCTGCCGAACTTATGGGAATTAGCGTAGATACCACTATTTCATTTACCTTTGCTTTAGGATCTGCCTTGGCAGGTGCTGCAGGTGTTTTAGTTGGAATTTACTATAATTCTATAAACCCTCTTATGGGGGTTCTACCCGGATTGAAAGCATTTGTTGCTGCAGTATTCGGTGGAATCGGAGTAATCCCGGGGGCTATGATAGGTGGCTACTTTATCGGCACTGTTGAAGTAATGGTTGCCGGATATGGAAATTCTATGTTTAAGGATGCGGTTGTTTTTGCAATTCTTATTCTGATTCTTATAGTAAAACCGTCAGGTCTGCTGGGCAAAGAGACAAGAGAGAAGGTGTAGCGTAATGAAAAACGAAATTAAAATGAACAGAATTAAAAAACTTGTTGCGCTGCTGCTTGCTTTTGGAGTTGTGCAGTTGCTGGTTTCTGTAGGAATACTAAACGATTATATAATGGCGACGGTATCGACTATAGGTATAAATATTATACTAGCTGTCAGTTTGAATTTAATTACCGGCTTTACCGGTCAATTTTCATTGGGTCATGCCGGTTTTATGTCAATCGGAGCATATACCTGCGCAATAATAACTCTTAGAAACCCTACCACATCAGGTTTTGTTGCAGGTGTTTTTGCCGGTGCGTTAATGGCTGCTCTTATCGGCTTTGTTGTAGGTCTTCCCACCCTACGCTTGAGAGGCGACTACCTTGCTATTGCAACTCTCGGTATGGCGGAAATAATTCGTATAGTTTTTTTAAACCTTGACATTACAAACGGTGCAGCAGGACTAAGCAATATTCCTGAATTTACTAACTGGATGTGGCTTTTTATTTTTACATCGGGAACTGTTTTAATTATTACAAACTTTATTAATTCTTCCCACGGCAGGGCATGCATATCCATCCGAGAGGATGAAATAGCGGCAGACGCAATGGGAATTAACATTACCAAGTACAAGGTAACAGCCTTTGTAATAGGTGCTTTTTTTGCAGGAATTGCCGGAGCCTTATATGCTTCTCGTTTCTATGTTCTAAAGCCCGATGCATTTGGTTTCCTAAAATCAATTGATATACTGGTTATTGTTGTTTTAGGCGGTTTGGGAAGCATTTCAGGCTCAATTATAGCCGCAATACTTTTAGCGATTATTACTTCATACCTGCAATCCTTCCCTGAAATCCGGATGGTAATTTATTCAGTAACATTAATAGCAATCATGCTTTTCCGTCCACAAGGGCTTATGGGCTCAGAGGAACTTTCCAAATCAATGTTTAAGAAATGGGGCAGGCTTTTAAACCGCAAGGATGGAGGTGTTGCTTAATGTCTATTCTAAAGGTTAGCAAGCTAACAAAATCTTTTGGCGGGCTTACAGCTGTTTCAAATGTAAACATTGATATAAAAAGCGGTGAGCTTGTTGGTTTAATAGGTCCTAATGGTGCAGGTAAAACTACTGTTTTCAATTTGCTTACGGGGATATATGCACCCGATTCGGGAAATATTCTTCTAACAAAAGGTGATAACGAGATTTCACTTCAAGGTCTAAAGCCTTATGCAATCTGCAAATCCGGTTTGGCAAGAACATTTCAAAATATAAGGCTCTTTAAAGAACTGAGTGTACTTGATAATGTGCGTATATCAATGCATAAAAACGTGCAATATAGCCTGTTATCCGGTATGCTTCATTTGAAATCCTATACCCAGGAAGAAAAAAGACTTTTTGATCAAAGTATTGAGCTCCTAAAAATATTCAAGCTTGATCATAAAATGAACGAACAGGCAAAAAATCTTCCATATGGTGAACAGCGTCATTTGGAGATTATCAGGGCTCTTGCTACAGATCCGGTTTTATTGCTATTGGATGAACCTGCAGCAGGTATGAATCCGGCTGAAACAGCTCAATTAACTGAAACAATAGCTTGGATCAGAAAGAATTTTAACTTGACGATTCTTCTGATTGAGCATGATATGGCTCTGGTTATGAAAATTTGTGAACGCATATATGTGTTGGATTATGGTATGGTCATAGCTAATGGCACTCCTTCCGAAATCAAGGCAAATAAACGTGTCATTGAAGCCTATCTGGGGGAGGATGTTGAGAATGCTTGAAATTAAGAATTTAAACGTACATTTTGGTGTTATACATGCTTTAAAAGGAATTTCACTAACAATCAATACTGGAGAAATAGTAACTCTTATCGGTGCAAATGGAGCAGGTAAAACCACTACCCTCCGAACTGTTTCCGGCTTGAAAAAACCTACAGATGGTGAGATTTTGCTTGAGGGTAAGGATATAACCGCCACCTCTGCTCAAGACAGAGTAAAAATGGGTATATCTCAAGTTCCGGAAGGTCGGCGTATTTTCAGTGCTATGACTGTTCTTGAAAATCTTGAATTAGGTGCATACCTGCGTAAAGATAAATCCAATATATCAAAGGATCTTAAAATGATATATGAGCGGTTCCCTATTCTTGCAAATCGCAAAAAACAAATTGCAGGAACCTTATCCGGAGGCGAACAGCAGATGCTCTCAATCGGACGTGCCTTAATGAGCCGTCCACGGATATTGTGCCTTGACGAACCGTCAATGGGCTTGGCTCCGTTGCTGGTTCAGGAAATTTTTGATATAATAAAAGAAATCAACAAAAGTGGCACCACCGTTTTGTTGATTGAGCAAAATGCCAGCATGGCACTTCAGATCGCAAACAGGGCGTATGTTATGGAAACAGGTACCATTACTCTTTCAGGTACAGGAGCCGAGCTTATGCAAAGTGATGAAATTAAAAAAGCATATTTGGGAGGTTAGATGTATGTTTGTAAAAAGCAAAATGACTACAAATCCTTTTACTATATCTCCGGATCAGAGCATTCCTGACGCTCACGAAATAATG
>DAIPML010000351.1:0-3107 GCA_036768735.1 Clostridiales bacterium
ATGCCATGGAAGGTGTCACCCTTGGCTTGACGGTTACATTATAGAGCCCGGCAGATGAAACAACAAAGTCGCTTATTTCGTAAACATTCCCACCTTCTATACGCATTTTGCCCATCCGATGAGACCCAAGAGCAGCGGCCGTTTTTTGTTGACATAAAAAGGTTATCCTTTGGTCGCTAACTACATGGTTTTCTTGAGCAAAGTACTCTCCGTAAAAAGTGTTATTAATATAAATCCTAATTGGGGAAAGGAGCCCCCAGT
The DNA here is from genome assembly GCA_036768735.1 of Clostridiales bacterium. GTDB lineage: Bacteria > Bacillota > Clostridia > DSM-8532 > DSM-8532 > JAAYGP01. The sequence goes on from DAIPML010000351.1 coordinate 262, forward strand.
TTTTAATTTTATCAGCATCTGCACGGTCAAGCTCATAATATAGGTAGGAAGAAATTCCATCAAACGCCGCATATGTAAACAGCTTTGGTGTCAGTCGAACATTCTCCAGCATTTCTACTTCTACTGTACTGTCGCACTTATCTAAATTAGATGGGTGGAACTGTACAGCTATCATTACAGCATCTGTTAGCTGTACAAATTGAATTGAAGACATAATCTCAATATCTGTTTTTTTGAAATCATTTATTGTTTGTTGATATTCTATTGGAAATGGGATTTTTTTAATTGCATAAATAATAGTACTCAAGTCATCTTTAAAAATAGGAATAACTTTTCTGTTCGCAGAATCCCATTCTATCATCAACAACTTATCAGAACATTCTTTTTCACACAGAACGAGAATATGAATGCAATTATTTATCTGTTTGGTGATTTGCATTTGCACTACTAATCACAACTTTTTGGTTTTTTAGGTAGCCTGCCTCTCACACCTCGACAGCCATTTTAGTATTAAGCTGATTGAATAGAGTTTGATGACTTTTTTTGCAATTGCATACGATCCAACAGCCGCGACGTTTATTCGCTTTTACCATTTTTGCATCAAGAATACAGTCCTGAGCCGACTTCCCCTTAATTCCGGCTACAGCATCCTCAAAGTTTTTATGTATTAGAGCACTGACAAGCATAATGAATGCTAGACCTTGTGTCTTGTAAAAATCGGCCTGATACAGAGCATTGTAGTCTGCCTTGTTCTTGAAATAGTTGTAATATGTCTCGATAGACCAACGCTTCTTGTATAGCTCGTAAATTTCCTGGGGTGTCTGTGCTGTCAAACTCGTCTGCAGTACGGTAACTCCCATAAAATCTTTCAGCTTATTGAAGTTTTCATCGGTATACGACTTATCCCCTCGTGCCAGGTGGCGGAGATAGTTTGCCTGCTCCGTTGAAGCCTCGTTCAGATCCCTGAACGTAAGAACTCTTTGCCCGTCTGTTATCTGTTCCCTATACTCAACCACGGAAGCTTTGCGTCCTTTTTGGTACATAAATCTTCCTGTCATCTCAAGACTGCTGACGGCCATCTTGCAGGTTGTGAGGTTTTTGGCAAGCGGTATAATGTATGAGTTGCCATTTGACGTGAACAGATTGAGGTTGTCGGCACTGTAGAATCCACGATCGACAATAAAGAGCAAATCCTTTAACTCAACCTGAACAAGCAAATCCTTAACGCTGACTTTATCCTGGCTCCCGCCTTCATATATTCTGGAAATAAGAGGCATACCGGTGTTAACGTCATATGCCATGAGAAGATTGATCTGTGGTTCTCCGATTTTCCAGAATTTATATCCCTTTTCAGCAAGATCGTTTTCCATAGAGCCACAGCCTATTACGTGCCCATCAATTGCGACTTGCCCTGAGCACTCAGTAACAAGTTTTTCTTCCAGATGGAGTATTTTTCCCTGGCGACGGCCCAGGCTATCATACAGAGAAGATAATGCGGCGTATCCCAGCTTCAGGGAAGGGTATTTCAGGGATAGATAGCTCATTTCGTAGTACTTATGTATATCTTTCATGTACAAAAAACCATGTATATAATGAATCAGTGCCACCACATATATTCTGAGGGCATCTACTTGATTGAAGCATTCTTGAAGAAGCAATAGCGTTTTCTGAGAATTTGAAAGGACAACCGCATATTCGCCAAATTCAAGAGTGGTTATTTCCTCGTCACAATTAAATCCGTTATTTGGGACGAATCCGACGCCATCCAGGATTGTTCCGATTTCTTTTCCCATTTTTGTTCGTCGTTTTCCGTCAGATCCTTTTACGCTGGAATATTCATAAACATAGTAGCGCCCGGAAATAAGCTTCACCATCGTGCCTTTTGGCTTGAATTTTAGTATGGATTCTGGCACAGAATATTTACCCACAGCCAACACCTCGTATACCTAAAATATACCTAAATTATACCACAAATTTTTTGTAATGTCAATAAGAAAAAGCGCCGATATTGCTGATGAAATGGCGCTTTTCACACATTATTTGAACTATGTTCTATCCCGATACATACCTAAAAATCATTGTTGGTGTGACTAATTTATAAATTTTGTCATTTATATTAAAGTCCCGATTTATAAGGCTAATGTCATAAAGGTCATCCATATACTTCACACTCCTTTAATAAAACAAATCCTTAACTTATTTCTTCGCATAAAATGTATTCAGCTTAACAAAATTTTATAAAGAATAATACAGCTTTATACATATAATTCCTCCAATTTCAAATGGTTGCTAAACTGAGAATCAGCCATGCTATAGGCGATTACTCAATTAGACTGCGAAATTAACCATTCAAACAAAATCCGGCTTATTCTTCCACTAAACATTATAATAGTAGCACCAAAGCCTCACAATGTCACTCCGTGCATTTTAACGAATTGTCAAGGACTTTTTTATTGAAAACAGAATATTACATCCGGCTGATCTCGTTGCGGAGCATCCGCTTGATTTTGTCGCTCATGGTTTCCCGGCTGGTGGCGCTAAAATGGATTTGTACCCGGTAAGTGGTTTTGCCAATTTTCTTCACAAGCACGGGGCATTCGTTCTCCTGTGCAATAAGGGAGACAACACTGTCGGACATGGTGGTGCTGTTGACGATTTTTCGTTATTCATAGGCGCTCCTTTCACAATCATCGAATGAGAATTTATCGACTGTTGGGGGCCGCCTTCCGGACCTTGGGATACAAACACACAGGTCCCCCGTTGACATGCACCCGAAAAGCCTTGATTTATCAAGGGCACTGAAAAAGTCCGATTCTCGATTGAGAATTGGACTTTTTCTTGCATAT
>DAIPML010000024.1:0-22381 GCA_036768735.1 Clostridiales bacterium
CGTTCTCAGTTCCGAACCACATAAACCCTTTAGAATCCTGAAGAGCTGTATGCACTGTATTCGAAGAAAGCCCGTCTTCAGCTTTGTAAAATTTGAAATTCAGTTCAACGGGAAATGTTTTAACAAGACACAAGAGACAAATTATAGTTAGTCCGCATTTTAAATTGATACGCAGCATTAATTGTTTGTAAAATATTGTTTCAGCATATACTACAAATATAATTATTATTTTAAAAAAGAGCAATGATATATAAAGATTAGTCTTTTTAAGTTTTATATTGATAGTTAAAATTAAGATTTTGTAGAATACTTTTGTTTATTTGTAGTTTATTGTTATTTAATACTTTTAATTCCTGTTAAATTTGTACAATAATTGTCTGTTTTATTGAATTGCATAAAGTTTAATTACTAATTTCCACATTAAGGATTACTCAATAATAACTTTACATATAATAAATAAAAACATTGCTAATGAAAAACATTTACTTCACGTTGATTTATTAAAATATACAAACTTTTTGAAAGTACAAAATATGTGATAATAATAAAAAATATTTTATGAAAAATCAAATTTTTATTTCTGTTCAAATAATACCGTGCAAAATTGGGAATATCTTTAAAAGGATATTTACAGTATGCTTATTATTTCTTTTTGCAACTCTTGCTTTTGCTCAACAAAGGAACGTTACAGGAACTGTAAAGTATTCCGATGGTGAGGAAATAATTGGTGCTACGATACAAATTAAAGGATCTGGTAGAGGTACAATTACCGATATTACAGGTAGTTATAATATCATGGTTGAGCCTCAACAAGTACTGGTGTTTTCATACGTGGGTATGGTAACACAAGAGGTAACTGTAGGAGTTCAAAAGGTAATAGACATTATTCTAGAGCCAGATATCGAAGTGTTGGATGAGGTTGTAATTGTGGCTTATGGGGTTCAAGAAAAAGCATCGGTAGTTGGTGCTATCTCACAAGTTTCCGGTGATGTAATCCGGAAAGTAAACACCGGAGGCAGTGTTGAAAACACTTTACAAGGTAGAATTCCCGGACTAAATATTATTGGGCGAAACGCTACACCAGGTGAAGAAGCTATAAGCTACTATGGTGCAGACGGTTTGCAGATGAGCGTTCGTGGATTGACTGCTATGGGAAACAATTCTCCACTTTTAATCGTGGATGGTGTGGAGCGACCTTTTTCTAACCTTGATCCAAATGAAATAGCTGACATCTCAGTTTTAAAAGATGCTTCAGCTACAGCTGTGTATGGTGTAAAAGGTGCTAATGGTGTTATTATAGTTACAACGAAGAGAGGACGTTCAGGTGCAATTCAACTTGAGTTTTCTTCTCAACTGTCAGTAAAGACCCCCACCATTCTACCTACATATTTAGATGCGTATGAGACATTGTCATTGCGTAACATTGCAGCTAGAAATGATCAGAAATGGAATCAAATTATTCCTGATGATATACTTCAAAAATATAAGGATCAGTCTGAACCATATTTATATCGAAATTTTGACTGGATGGATTTTTATTTCAAACCGGGATTTGATCAAACATACAATATCAATGCCAGAGGTGGAAACGATTTTGTAAGATATTTTGTTTCTCTTGGCTATTTGAAAGAAGGTGATATTTTTACAACAGGCAATAAGGTGCCATACTCTTACGATAAAAATAATGCATCGTATTATCATAACAGATATACATTCAGAAATAATCTGGACTTTACGTTGACCCCATCCACAACATTAGCTGTTAATCTGGGGGGTAATGTCAGAGAGTACGGGAAACCAATAGATACATTTACCCAGGAAAGATGGTTTCAATCTGTAACAGACTTTCCTTATTATCCAGTAGAAGCATTGGAACAATATCCGGATGAAAAAATACCTTGGGATCAAGGTGTTAGAAGACCGTTTGTTGACCCCAACACAGTTCCTGCTACCGGAAGATTGATGTGGGAAGGTGGTCTTGGTTTCTGGAGACACAAAGCAAATGAAACCAGTGTAGATATAAATTTACAACAAAAACTTGATTTCATTACGAAAGGACTAGCTATATCAGGATTGTTTTCATATAACAACTCTGCAATATACAGACAAGAATATTCTCTACCGGCGTTTTATGCGTATTATCTGAACCCGGAAACATTAGAATGGACTCGTCACCATGGTGAGGGAGAGCTTGATTATAATACACCACCACCAAATATGAGAGTTTTAAATGACAACATATTTATGTCGGCAAGGAGTTTTTATTATCAAGCCAGGGGTAACTATACAAGGACATTTAATAATGTACATAATGTTACTGCAATGGGTGTGTTTAGCAGAAGAAAATCACAAGGTACTTCGGATTTCCCGCATTATGAGGAGAGTTGGGTAGGACGTGCTACTTATGATTATGATACTCGATATTTATTAGAAGCTAGTGTTTCACACACGGGCTCTGAAAAGTTTGCTCCCGGTCTTCGGTTTGGAACTTTCCCAGCTTTTGCCGGTGGTTGGAATGTATCTAATGAAAGATTCTTTAAGCCTGCTAAGGATATTATTAATAATCTTAAGTTGAGATTTTCCTGGGGTCAAGTGGGAAATGACGGAGGAATAGCCCGCTGGTTGTACAGGAGTGAATATACAGAAGGTGGTGGAAACGCAATTTTTGGTTATCCCACACTAAGTTACCCGTATATTTCAGAAGGGCCAATGCCTGTTACCAACGCAACTTGGGAAAAAGCAACTCTTCGAGATCTTGGAATTGAAATGAATCTTTTTAATAATTTAATTTCACTTGAGGTTGATCTTTTTGACGAATATCGCTCAGATATGTTGCAAAGTAGAAATAGAGTCCCCTCTTGGGTAGGAGTATCTTCAATTCAAAGTAATATAGGTGAAGCAAAAAGTCATGGTATTGAAATTACTCTGGGATTACAACATCAATTCGCTAATGGTTTACATCTATATTTTGATGGCAGTTTCTCGGGAACAGAGAGTCGTGTAGTATACTGGGATGAATCTGAATTTATACCTGATCACTTAAAAGCTGAAGGGAAACCTGTTTCACTGGCAAGAAGAATGTGGAGCCGTGGTGTAATGGATCAAGGGTATTATAATAATTTTGATGAACTGTTTTTGTATCCACAACGAGTTGATAAGAAGCCAATAGTTGGCGATTTAAAATATATTGACTTTGATGGAAATGGACTTATAGATGCACAAGACGGAGTAGTTGGAGATTATCCGTGGGAACCAGAACGTTTTTATAACGGAACTTTTGGAGGTAATTATAAGAACTGGTCTCTTGAATTCAGTCTGTATGGTATCAGTAATACTCAAAGAATGGTTAGGGGTGGAGGTGAATTCTTTTTATTCCCTTTTACACAGCACAGAAATAATGCTTATGAAGTTCATGCGGATCATTGGAGACCGGATAACACATCTCCTTCATTTCCAACTCCTCACTTTGAGGCTAATGATCATTATAATTACTATAACACTCAGTTTGCTATGCTTGATGGACAATATGTTCGTTTAAAGCACGTCAGACTTGCTTATAGATTTGAAGATTTATTTTCAAAGTATGGGGTAAGTAATGTTGAATTATCACTTATTGGGAATAATCTTTATACATGGAGAAGAAGAGCATGGGGAGGTGATCCTGAAGGTTTTAATTTTGGAGAGGACTTTGGTTCTTATCCTCATATGAAAAGATATTCACTTGAAATCAGGGTTGCATTTTAACCTTTATAAAATAGAAGTATTATGAAATATATTTTAATGTTAATATCAATATCATTAGCTTTTGTCTTTTCAAGTTGTGAAGATTACCTTGATAAAGTTGAGGAAGCTGATGGAATGAGTGCTGAAGAAGTGTTTGGCAATTATCAGAATTACCGTAAGTATACAGATAGAATGTATCAAGATCTGCATAATTATTTGTCTCAAGGTGATTATACACCTGTTTCTTCATTGTCGGATGAGGGTACAGCTGTATCTGGGTGGCCATCTTTGGCTGAAGCTCAAAACGGTAACTGGATAGGTTTGGTAGTAAGTGATTATCCAACCTCTGGAATGTTTGGAGGTGTGTGGCGTTCATGGAGGAGTATACGTATTGCAAATAAGACCCTCGAAAATATTCATATGCTAGACAACGATCCGAATGTAACAAAGGATCAAATTGATCAGTTAAAAGGACAAGCATATTTCATGCGCGCATGGTATTATTACGAATATTTAAAGCGTCAAGGAGGTATGCCTTATATAGAATATTCATTTGAAGCAGATGACAATTTTGCTTTGTCAAGATTGTCAAGAGAAGAAACTGCTAAAAAAATTGCTGCTGACTGTGATACAGCGTATCAGCTGTTGCCTCAAAGATGGCCTGATGATCATATTGGGCGACCTGAAAAGGGATCAGCATTAGCACTTAAGGCTGCTGCACTGTTAATTCCTGCCAGTCCGCAATATAATGCAGGTAATGATCAAAGCAGATGGGAAAATGTTGCACAGGCTGCGTGGAATGCAATAGATTATGCCAGAACAACTCGAAGATACAGACTGCTGCCTTCTAATTCCCTTGATACAGTTACTTACAGAACACCGGAAGGAATTAAAATGATTGAGTATGCTGGCGGATTTGATAGTGTATTTATGTATACGCCTTATAATGATGAGATCATGTGGGAGGATTATGGTTCTATAAATGAAAACATGTACAATATATTCGGTGTTCCTTCCATTACTTCTTCAGGAGTATTAAAAGGTTATAGTGTTTCTGCAAATATCGTAGAAAGGTTTGAAACTATTAATGGTTTAGATATAGATGACGATAACAGTTTTGATCCGCAAAATCCGTATGTAAACCGTGATCCTAGATTTTACCACTCAATACTGTTTAATCAGCAAAGATGGACAAGTGAAAGTGGAAGGTATTTAGAGCTATGGAATGGTGGAAGTGAGAGGGTTGCAGAGAATTTTTATAATAGATCTGGTTATCTTGCAAGAAAGTTCTGGGCTCCTAATAGGGATCAGTTCTCAGGAAGAGTAAATGAAAATAACCATACTATTTATTTTAGATTATCTGAAATGTATATGATTTATGCAGAAGCAGCAAATGAGCTGGGTGGTCCGGATTATAAAATAAGTGGTTCAGATATGACAGCTGTAGAAGCTGTGAATTTTGTAAGAGCAAGAGTAGGGATGCCACCGGTTAACTCTAAATACTTAGGTAGTAAGGATGATTTTAGAGAAAGAATTCGTAATGAAAGAGCGGTGGAGTTCTTCCTTGAAGGTAAACGTCTATTTGATCTTATGAGATGGGGCATTGCTCACGAAACAGAGTATAGAAGTCTGTACGCTCATAATTTTGTCAAAGATGACACCAAGGAAACAGGGTTTACTATTTCTCGATCAGAATTACCTTTTCACAGTAATGTTTTCGAAAAAAGGCAATACAATTGGCCGGTACCCACGAATGATGGTTATATGTTCCAGGAGTTTAATCAAAACCCCGGTTGGTAATTATTAAATACTATCATACAAATTTTTTAATTATAACGATAGAGGTAAATATTTTACTATTCGCAAATAATGATTTTAATATTCGTAAAATGTCTTACTTCAGAAAAAATTATAAATATGAAGAAATATAATATCAATAATTTGTTTGTATTGCTTTTTATATTGATGTTGACAGCATTTCATCCTTTTAGAATAATTGCTCAAGAAGGGAAACAAACAAAAGTGATTTCAGGGACGGTAATGGATGATTCCGGATTGCCGGTAGCCGGATCCGTATTGTATAACTCAATAGAAGAAGTTGTAACGGATAGAAACGGGAATTTTTCTATCACCGTTCCCGTAACAACCGATGATCAGATTGTAATTAATGAAAAGGGTTACCAGACTAAGGTTATAAATATTTACGACGGTGTATTTACGGATAATAATATTGTTTTATTGAAAAACAGGACAATAGACGAAAATAGAATTGTCTCTATGCCGTTTCAAAATATTGAATCGTACAGATCAGTATCTGCATCAAATATAATATACGGTGAAGAGCTTTCTTCATACCCTACCACTACAGTTTTGGAGGCACTCTCAGGTCGTATACCCGGTATGTCTGTAAATGTTGTTTCATCTCAACCGGGGTTTGAAGCAGTTAATGTAACAATTAGAGGTAGATCAGCTTTGGTTTATATTGATGGAATAATGCGTGATGCTGCTGATCTTGTGGTTGATGAGATTGAAAAGGTAGAGGTGTTTAAAGATTTATCAGGACGTTCAGTTTATGGTATTACAGCAGGTAATCCAATAATTTCTATTACTACAAAAAGTGGTAAAACTCATAAAACTGCTATTAAAGCTAATGTTCAACTCGGCTTTAGAAATCCTACTGTTTTACCGGATTATTTAGACGCTTATGATTACTCACTTTTGTTTAATGAGGCAAGAGTAAATGATGGAAGAGCCCCCTTATACACCAATGAAAGGCTTGAAGGGTATAAAAGTGGTGTCAATCCAATCAGATATCCAAATGTTGATTATTACGATAAATTCGTTAAAACGTCTACACCTTTCAGAAGTGTAAATGTAAATGCTTCCGGTGGAAACGACAGAGTAAAATATTTTTCTCTAATGGATTATGTAGGCACAGGTGGACTTGAGGCAATAGGTCAGGAGTCTGTACTGGATCGTTTCAAAATACGTGCAAATATCGATTTGAAATTTAATGATGTTATTTCGATGAATGCTAACCTTTCGGGAACGTATGGTGAATCAAAATATCCTAACGATGGTGGTGGTGCTAATGTATATAATATGTTTAATCAGGTGCTGTCAAGTTATCCTTCAAACGCACATGCATTAGAATACGACAGTATGCTTTTTGTAAGTGACAACTACCCTCAAAACCTAATTAACGAATTGAAGTATGGAGGATTTGCAAAGAGAATTGACCTGAATACACAAAACTCCACTTCTCTCAAATTAGATTTCGATAGATATATTGAAGGATTGAGTGTTATAGGAAAAGTAGCTTTTGATGTTAACAACTCAATTACTGATAATATGGGAGGGTCAGAAGCTTTATATCGGCACACTATTGTAGGAGGTCAGGATCAATTTCAAAGAATAAGGGAGAAGGAGGTAGTCACAAGTCTGGTTACAGGTGCAGATTTTTTTCTGAGAAGAACAACTTTAAACGGAATTGTAAATTATGAAAGAAGTTTCGGAAAACATGAGTTGAACCTTAACGGAATTTATGCACAAATGCTCGAAGAGGTGAAAGTGCAAACGCCTTCTTATCAGCCGCGTAAAACTCAGGACATGTCTTTCAGAGCCAATTATGCTTACGATAAAAAGTATGTTTTACAAGCAGAATTAAACTATTCCGGTATGATGAAATTACCACCGGGAAATCGTTTTAATCAATTTTCAACTGTAGGTGCAGGATGGGTAATCAGTAATGAAGACGTATTTAAAAATAACGAGTCAATTGATTATTTAAAACTGTATACAACTTATGGTGTCATGGGAATTGACAACTTTTATATTGCCGGATACGATCAATTTTACTTGCATCAAACTGTGTGGAGAAATATAGGCAGTTGGCGTCCCGGTATAGAGGGAAATTTTGCAGACTATGTAAACATTTATGAAGTTGTGCAGCAAGCAAGCACCGATTATAAAATACCTAAACGAGGTCATTTTAACTTAGGTTTAGAAGGTCTCTTATTTAATAAGTCATTGAATGCTTCATTTAATTATTTTCATGTTAAAGATTACGATTTGATTTCGCGCATGGAAAGCAGAGTTCCTTCATTATTTGGAACAGGTGGATTTCTGCCTGCTACTAATTTTGGTGAAGAGCAAAGATGGGGAATAGATGGAGCTTTACAATACACGAAAAAAATTGGAGAGGTTGATTTGAGCTTTGGTGCAAACGCATCTTATTTCAGAGGTAAATATATTGAGGTTGACGAGCCTATGGCTTTAGATGAGCATAGAAAACTTGCCGGTAAAGACATTGATCTGATTTGGGGATATGAAACTGACGGACTTTTTCAAACTGAAGCTGATGTCAATGATTATAATAACACTACATCTTGGGGAGATATTCAGCCTGGTGATATAAGGTATGTTGATTATAATAAAGATGGGACAATCGATGCTAAGGATGTTCATCCTTTATCAGCTCATTACCCAAGGATCAATTATGGTCTAAACTTCTCAGTTGGCTATAAGGGATTTAGGCTATTATTTGTTGGCAAAGGTGTAGCTGATGGTAAAACAATGCTTACTAATTCAAGGTATTTTTGGATTAACAACGAAAACCAGAATTTTAGTGCACCAATGTTGGATCGTTGGCCTAACACCAACAATTATCCAAGATTGACAACTTCATCTCCTCATAATTATCAGGGTTCTTCGTTCTGGCTTCGTGATGCATCTTACTTTTCTCTGAGCAATGTGGAGTTGAGTTATACATTACCTCGCAATTCGTCTTTAAATATGTATATGAAGGAGACAAAGTTTTTTGTGAGAGGGGCTAACTTGGTTCATTTATCCGGCTTAAGTTCTTTGGGCTTAAATCCTGAAGATGTTAATGCAGGTATTCAAAATTATCCACATATGCGAACTATAACGTTTGGATTTTCTGCAAAATTTTAATGAAAAATTAGATATGAAACGAATATTAATTTTTACTTTAACGTTGGTCTTAATGTATGCTTGTGATTTTATAGAGCCGAGACCATTAATGGATCAGACCACAGATGAGATATGGACTCATGCTACATACGGAGAAGGTGTGTTAACCCAAGGCTATGCCCAGTTGCAACCCGGATATCCACTGTGGATGGAATATCTTACCGATAATGCAGTTCCACAGAATGTGAATGAAAATATTTTAGCTCTTGGTGGGTGGACACTTGAGGGAAATCCTATAGGTGGCTGGAATAGATGTTATAATACAATCAAATATATAAATATCTTTCTTGAAAATGAAGCAAATTTGCCCTACCGTATAGAAGATGCAGCCAGAGATTCGATTACCAGAGAATATCGAAGAGGTGAGGCTTATTTTTTAAGAGGTTGGTATCAATGGGAGTTGTTGCGTGATTATGGAGGTATTGCCGATGGAGAGTTTCTTGGCTATCCAATAGTGACAACCGTTTTAAAGGCAGATGATGAATTGGATTTACCAAGGAATACTTACGAAGAATGCGTTGAGCAAATAGTAAATGATTTGGATTCAGCTTTATTACTTTTACCATCCCATTATGAAGGAGAGAATTTATATACCGGTTTTCAAAACAGGGGAAGAGCTTCAGGAATAGCTGCTAAAGCTCTTAAAGCCAGGGTTTATTTGTATGCGGCAAGCCCGGCTTATGGAGACTCTTCTAATGAGAAATGGGCTCGAGCTGCAGAAGCAGCCGCAGATGCCATAGAGTCCTCAGGTGGATTAGTGGATCTTAAACCATACGGTAATTATAATGATCCTGAAAATAATGATTATTTCTGGATCCAGCCTACACACAGAGGAAACTATACAGAGTATGAAAACTACCCTCCTTCATTATTCGGAAGCGGCAAAACTAATCCCTCACAGAATTTAGTGGATATTTTTCCTGCAATAGACGGTTATCCTATAGATGAAAGCAACGTTTATAATCCAAAACAGCCTTATGAAAATAGAGACCCAAGGTTTACAAATTTCATTTTTTATAATGGTGATTATTATAATGGCAAATATATATCTACATATGAAGGTGGAGACGATGCTCCGGGAGGTTTAAAACAAGAAGGTACCAGGACTGGTTATTTTATGAAGAAATTATCAAGTAAAAGAGTCTCTCTTGATCCCAATAATGTTACTAATGACATTAAGTTCTATATTTTTATTCATAAAACAGAGTTATATCTGAATTTTGCAGAAGCCGCCAACGAAGCTTTTGGGCCGACTGACAATACTTTAGGATTCTCTGCTATGGATGTGATGAAAAAAATAAGAGGAAGGGGAAATCCAAATCTTGTTAATTCAGATGATTATTTAGCAGAACAGTCTGCTTCAGTTGAATCTTTTAGAGAATTAATACAAAACGAAAGAAGAATCGAGCTCTCATTTGAAGGACACCGATTCTGGGATTTAAGAAGAACTAATCAGGATCTGAATTATACAATAAAAGGAGCAAAAATCGAACTTAAAATTGATGAAAACCCATCAGGTGAAGATGTAAACATTGCATTAGAGTCGACACCTTCCACAGATTTTGTTTCAAGTTGGGAGACATTGAGTGCTGTTAATAATGGAGATTATAATATTACTAGTTCAAGTGATAATGTTCCTAAGTATGGCAACTGGGACAGTGAAGGGCTCTGGAGGTATGTACAATATGATTTCAAACCATACTTGGCTGGGCAGATTAGCAGTGACTATGTTATTAATAAAAGTGATATATATTGGTGGACTGATGGTGGTGGGATTATGATTCCTGACAGTGCTTATATCGAAGTGATGAATAATAACGAATGGCAAGAAGTATGGCACAACTGGTCAGGTGAAGAAATTAATCAATGGAATGAAGCTAATTTTTCTCCAGTTAGAGCCAATAAAATCAGAATCAATTTTAAATCTACTATTGCCTCGTGTGGAATCATTGAGTGGAGGGTATGGGGACAACAGGCTAAAACAGCAGAGTATAATTACAACTATGTAAATATCGAAAATCATACATTCAGAGAATATATGAGGTATGCGCCACTACCATATAGAGAAACTCTTGTAATGGATAATTTGAAGCAAAATGATGGCTGGAAATAATATAGTGATCTTATCAAAAAATGTAAAAAAAATATTATGAAAAAAATATTTGTATTGTTAATAATTGCCTACCTGTTCACAAGCTGTTATGATGATTATATAAAAGATTATTCATATACAACTGTTGCGTTTTCAAATGCAACGGGTGGAGCAACCACACCGAATACATTGTTTAGAACTGTAGTGGTAGGCGAGGGTCTTAAACTTGATGCTGGGGTTTATTTAGCTGGGGTTCGTGAAAATAAGAAAGAAAGATGGGTTGATTTTGAAATAGATCCAACTCTTCTTGATAATGAAATATATAAAGATTACGAACTTATGCCACAAAACTATTATACATTATCAGAGAAGAGTAGATTTACAATACATAAAGGTGAATTTGTTGGATCAACTACTATTGTAATTGATTCGGTACAATTTACCAAAGATTCTAAGTCTGCGAAGCACATTTACGCTATCCCTTTAAAAATCACTGCCACTTCTGAAGACTCAATATTATCTTCGCAGAGCACTCAGATACTTGTAATCAAGTATATCAATGCTATGGAAGGTTATTATGACCAAGTTGGAACATTTAAGACTATCTCTGCAAGTGGAGAAGAATTAAATTCAGGAGTCATAAAAAATGATCTTTATTTAAGAACAGTTTCAGGTGATACAGTACGTACAAATGGAATGATGGCATCAAAAGGGGCTGACTTTATGATGACTATTCATTCAGAAAACAGCAATAATATATTTTTGGAGTATTTCCCGAATCCCGACCCTGTTGAACCCACAAATATTGCTTTAGGTGCCAAGCCATCAACTGATTATGTTTCAGCTTGGGAAAATTTAAATGCAATTAATAATGGCTATTCCAATCCAAGTGGATCATCTGACAGGAGTCAGGGGATTTATGGCAACTGGTGGAGTAGTAACACTTGGAGATATGTACAATATGATTTTGAGGGCTATTTTATAATAGAACAGTCAAATGTGTACTGGTTTACCGATGCTGGAGGAATACTTATGCCAACCGAAAATTATCTTGAGTATTGGGATTTTCAAAATGAGAAATGGGAAAGAGTGTCTAATTCAGTTGGTAATGGAAACTCCGAGAACCAATGGAATACTACAACTTTTGACCCAATTGTCACCAACAAAATCAGATTAAACATGATAAACGAGGTTGAATCTGTAGGTATTATTCAATGGCAAGTTTGGGGTGTACCTGCTGCAGTTGGGTTAGAAGAGGCTGCAATAGAAAAAGTAACCCTTCTTGACAATAGCTCTTTTGATAAATCTACAGAAACCTTTAAATTAAATTATAAAGTTGATTATCTACTCAATGATTATCATACAGAAGTATCTGTAACTCTTAAATGGAGAAATAGGATAAGAGATGGGGTGAATGAATGGCAAAGATAAAATAATCGTTTATTAAAAGTCATATAAAGACTGATTGATGATTTCTTCAGTCAGTCTTTATTATTTTATGCCTTGTGTGAGATTTAACCGATTGGTGAAGTTTAATAATCAAATTTTTAGAAGGAGAAAGGATGAATAAACATATATAAATTAAAGAGTTATGAAATCTTTGGCTTTATTTTTTTTCTTATGTGTAACTTTCACAACATATTCACAAACTCCAGATATAGTTTTTGATTGTGAAGAAATGTCGGTTCAGTTCAACAGAACTGGAATTAGTGCTATTTATTCTCATAAAGATACTCTAAAGGCTAACCCCGTAAAATTTGGAGATATATGGGGAAAAGCAAATATAGTTTATAAGGTGGGTTCAGGTGCATGGCTAAATGTAAATACAAGTAATACAGTCATTAACAGGCCTTCTCCGGATAAGATTGTTTACAGTAATTCAAATGAGGGGACTACCATGAATCTGTATCGTACTTTTGAAAAGGTCGATAACAAGGTACAATGTATAATTAAGGCAGAGAGCCGTGTTTCATTTCCTCAAACAATCGGAGATTTTTATTTTGACTTTCCTGTAAATACACCACAAAATTTCTCAAAACCAGATGATATTTTCGAGCAGGGCTATGTAAAACATCAGTATATAGGAGGGGATGGTTCTTTTTTGTTTTATACCAGAGGATCAGGGCAACCTCCCTTTCTTGTTGTAACTCCCAATAAAGGAACTCATTTTGAGTATTTTGAAAATAATGATATATACATACATTCAGCGCTTTCCGCAAGTAAGCAAGAAAAGGGCTCATGGAGACAGGAAAATTCAGAGATAACACTTGCTCCAAAAGGTGAAGAGGGAAGTTCTGTTGAGTATGGGTTTGTTATGGAGTGGGCAAATAGTTATGAAGAAATAAGGGACATTCTATATAATAATGGTTTATTTGATATAAGAGTTATCCCCGGTATGACCATACCACAGGACCTTAGTTGTAAAATATCACTTCGTACAAATAATCAGATTGATTCTATAGTTGCTGAATATCCTGAAAAGACTTCAATTACCTACTTGGAAACCATTACTGAGAATAATCATATTTACGAGATAGAATTTGAGCATTTAGGAGAAAACCTAATAACCATACATTACAATAGCAGTGAAAAGACAATACTTGAGTTTTTTTCAACTGAACCCATTGATACACTCATTCAAAAACGTGCAAATTTTATTGCCGAATCACAACAACACAAGGATCCCACGAAATGGTATAATGGATTGTACTCCGTATGGGATATGGAAAATGAAAAGCTTAGGGGGCCCGACGATACTGATGGTCTTGATAACTGGTGGGGATATGTGCTTGCTGCTGATGATCCCGGACTATGTAAAGCTCCCTTTTTAGCGGCAAAAAATGTTTATCTACCAAAAGACAAGGAAATTGAATCTATCGAATATTATATAGAAAATTATGTATGGGGTGGTCTGCAGAGAACAGACAAAGAAGATCCTTATCCATACGGTGTATATGGTGTTCCAAACTGGAAAGTAAATAGGGGTGGAATTGCAGAAAGAGCGGCAATCAGAAATGCTAATCTTGATAAAATGCCGGTCTGGAGGGCTTATGATTACCCCCATATTTTTATGCTCTATTATCACATGTTTCAAATTGCTGAGTTTTATCCTCATAAAGTGAAGTTTCGTGATGCTGAAGGATATCTCGATTTAGCCTATAATACAGCAAAAGCATACTTTACTTATCCTTATGAAATACTACCATATTATGAAATTTATCAGTGGGGATATTATAACGAATTAGTATTGATGCCACTGATTGATGATTTGGAAAAGTATGGAATGCCGGATGAAGCAAACTGGCTTAGGAATGAGTGGGAAAAGAAAGTAAAGTATTTTGTATACGATGATAAGTATCCATACAGGTCTGAATATCCATTTGATCGAACAGCTTTTGAATCTTCATACGCCTTAGCTAAATATGGTGTTTTAAATGAGATGAAACCTGATGAAAATCTTTGGTATGATGTAAACCGTGAGAAATGGTATTCGCACGTTACAGTTAATCAGGATGACTCGAGAGAATTCATGGAACGCCAACATTATGCCGGTTTAGCAATAAGAGGGTGGATAGAACCTGCTTATTATCATTACGGATCAGATTTTAGTCTAAGTTACATGGCTAGAATGGGAGGATGGAGTATACTTGATTATGGACTAAACTTCTCAGATAAGCCGTGGGATTGGATACAGCTGGGTTACGCTTCATACCTTAGCTCATTTGCTTTAATAAATACAGGTACTGAAGAAACAAATTATGGTTATTGGTTTCCTGGAAAAGAAAATGACGGAGCTACCGGATGGGCTTATAATAATAAAAAATATGGTTCAATCTGGTTACAGAACAGAGATAATACACGTGGTGCATGGAATTATGATGGAGAAGCAGATTTAGGAAATGGAGCAATATTCAGAATGAGTTCTGCTATATTAGCAAAAGATCCGTTATTTGGCTGGTTTGCTTATGGTGGAAAAATGGATCAAAAAGATAAAGTTTTAAGTGTCTATCCTCGTGATGGAGTGAGAAATAGATTTTGGATAATTGAAGAGAATGACAAGTTGGGTATTGAGGTTAACCGTGATGGATTTGCTGAAGATACACCCGTTATTTATTCTGAGGCTGACGGAACAATAGAATTTTATCTTGAAAACAGAGTGAATGATGAGCACATAACAACTTTGACATTAAAGTCAGATGATGATTGGGAGTTGTATCTTGATAATCAAAAGATACCCCTTCATCCAACTACCAGAAAGTCTGAGGAAGTTATGGAGGCTTTAATAACAATTAAAAGTAACAGACATAATATAATACTTAAAAAGAATTACCGAAAATGACTACTAAAACAAAATTTCAAATTTCAAGTTTAAAAGAACTTATGAAAGTTTTTTTTAATATGTTTTTATTGTTGCTTATAGTATCGTGTAAGTCAAATGTGCAGGATTACAAAGTCACCCCTGTACCATTTAATCAAGTTCATTTAAACGATAATTTTTGGTCAAAAAGAATCGAAACTAACAGAGATGTAACCATACCTATTGCATTTAAACATTGCGAAACAACAGGCCGGATTGATAACTTCAAAATCGCCGGGGGATTGATGGAAGGAGAGTTTAAATCAGAAGCTCCGTTTGATGATTCAGATGTCAGCAAAATAATTGAAGGTGCTGCATATTCATTAAGTTTTTTTCCTGACCCGGAGCTTGAAGCCTATATTGACTCCTTAATATACTTTATGGCTCAAGCACAGGAAGATGATGGGTATCTATATACTTACCGTACAATTATGGGAGATAACTCTCATCCCTGGATAGGTTCAAAAAGATGGGAGCTGACACATATCTTAAGTCATGAGCTATATAATCTTGGACACATGTATGAAGCCGGTGTAGCTTATTATCAAGCAACCGGAAAAAGAAATTTATTAGATGTTTGCCTTAAAAGTGCAGAGTTAGTTTGCAGAGATTTTGGTTGGGATGCTTTTGTGAGCTATCCCGGACATCAGGAAATAGAAATAGGATTAGTGAAACTTTACCGTTTAACAGGTGAGAAAAAGTACCTGGATCAGGCAAAGTTCTTTCTTGACGCAAGGGCAAACGCAGAATGGGAGGGTGGCACTTACGATCAGAGCCATAAGCCTGTTGTTGATCAGGATGAGGCTGTAGGTCATTCTGTTCGTGCTCTTTACATGTTTACAGCTATGGCCGATGTGGCTGCACTCACAGGAGATGATTCATACATTAAAGCATCAAAGAGGTTGTGGGATGATATTGTGAAAACAAAACTTTATATAACCGGAGGTGTAGGAGCCGCAGGAGGTCATGAAGGTTTTGGTGCAAAGTATGAGTTACCCAACGCTTCGGCATATTGTGAAACATGTGCGACTATTGCAAATGTTTTTTGGAATCATCGTTTATTTCTTATGGAGGGGGATGCCAAATATATAGATGTACTTGAACGCTCTTTATACAACAATGTACTATCCGGAGTTTCTGTCTCTGGCGATCTCTTTTTCTATCCAAATCCACTTGAATCGATTAATGGTGCCAGGCGAAGTGAATGGTTTGGTTGCGCCTGTTGTCCTTCTAACATTAGCCGCTTTATTCCGGCTGTACCCAGTTATGTTTATGCTGTAAAAGACAATGATATTTTTGTAAATCTTTACATGGCGAGTGAGGCTGAAGTGGCCCTGGATGAGACGAAAATTGGATTGATACAAACCGGCGATATGCCATGGAATGGCAACATTGAAGTTATAGTTAACCCGGAAAAGAAATCCACATTTACTATTAAAATACGAATCCCGGGATGGGCAAGAAATGAAGTAGTACCGGGAAACGAACTTTATTGGTTTAAAGAAAACTCAACACAACAAGCTGTTGTAAAAGTAAATGGGATAACGCTGTCAGATGAATTAGAGAATGGATATTTCAATATAACCAGAAATTGGGAAAAGGGTGATAAAATTACGCTTGAATTACCTATGGAAATAAGAAAAATAGTTAGTCATGATAACGTAGAAGGCAATCGTGGTAAAGTAGCTTTACAATATGGTCCATTTGTTTATTGTTCAGAAGGTATAGATTTTTCAGATCCTTCTATATTGGATTTAGTATTGAAGGATAATTCAAAACTCGAATCCAGGAAAGAAAAAACTGAATTGGGAGAGATGGTAGTTATTTCAGGAAAAGCTAGCCAAACACAACGAATGAAAGATGGAACCGTACAATTGACAAATGAGATAGATTTCAAAGCAATTCCATATTATGCATGGGCACAACGTGATTTAACACCTATGGTTATGTGGTATGCAACAAATAAAGATGTTTCAAAACCAAAACCTGCTCCAACAATTGCTAATCTTAGTAAGATTGATGGATCCGTAAATAATCGTAGTATAGAAGCAATCAGAGACCAGATTTTGCCCTCGGGGTCAAACGATAGAAATTGTCAGTTCTTTCACTGGTGGCCAAATAGCAATCAAACTGAGTGGATAAGCTATACCTTTGATAAGCCATATACAATAAGTAAATCTAAAATATATTGGTACAATGATGATGGCGGTTGCCGTCCTCCTACTGCATGGCGGCTATATTATATGTACGATGGGGAATGGAAAGAAGTAACCCGAAAAAACGAATATGGTGTTCAGTTAAATATTATAAATACAACCGATTTTGAGCCAGTGACTACAGCAGCAGTAAAAGTTGAAATTGATCTTCCTAAAGATAGTTCAAGTGGAATACACGAATGGATTATTGAATAATACTAACATTATTTAAAGAAGAGTTTAATGATGACTAAATATGGAATCTGTGTATACTGATTTTTCTTAAATGTTGACTAAAGTAGGATTTTGATATTAATTTGTATTATTCTATTCTCCAACTATGGGTTATTGAGTAGTTTTGTGGGAACTGATTTAATATCTTGATTAGGGTTGAATTGTTAGTGGGCGTTAATTATATGAATAATAATATTTATAATTTAAAAATTGGTGTAATAGGAGTCATTCTTTGTGTGATTCTGTTATCTGCTGATTGTCCTGTATATATTTTATCAGAAGGAAAAGCAATTTATATTCCTGAGGAATATTCTTCAGATGACTGGAGTCAAGACACTTCACGCTATAGTTATCATCGGATGTCCTGCACAGAAAATATAGTAGTTCTATGGGAGAAGGGTTTCGGTAACGATCTATCTACAGCTCCTGATCTAGATGGCAATCCGATGAGTGTCGATCTTGAGAATCTAAAAGAAAAACTGGATAGATTTTATCATTGCTTTCGGGATACGCTTAAATTTGTTAAAGAGAGCTCATTGAGTGAAAAATACAGAATGATGTGTATGATACAATACTCTTCGGAAGGTACTGCTTATGGAGGAACATACGACGACAAGATAGGGGCACTGTGGGTGACTCCTTTTCGTCTGAAAGATCCAAAACTTAATGTGTTGGCACATGAACTGGGACATAGTTTTCAATCTCAGATTATGGCAGACGGACAGGGGGAAGCTTGGGGCGGTTCAGGTTTTTTTGAGATGGCATCACAATGGATGTTATGGTATGTGAACCCAAATTGGGTTACTGATGAAAATTATCATTGGCAAGCCTTTAAAGAAAATACCCACAAGTCGTTTTTAAATATTGAGAATATATACCGGTCCCCCTATATTCTTGAGTCATGGAGCGAAAAACATGGGTTACCTTTTATTGCTGAAATGTTTCGAGAGGGTACCAAAGAAGAGGATCCTATTCTAACATACAAACGAATGACCGATATTTCGTGGGAAACTTTTTCTGATGAGATGTTCAGAAACTACCAGCAATTGGTCAATTTTGATTATACTCATTCCTATAATTATACACGTCAGTGGGCCAACTCTTTTTCTCCATTTCTCGAAAGAATGGATAAGACAGAAACAGGCTGGTACCGGGTTAAGAGTGAGTTTTATCCTGAGAATTATGGATTTAATGTAATACAGCTTTCTGTTCCTGAAGCAGGTGAAACTGTTGAAGTTGAGTTTAAAGGGCTGAGTCATAATTCGGACGATGTGAAAATTCCTTATTCGTTATCGGGGTGGCGATACGGTTTTGTGGGTGTAAAAGAAAAAGATGGTACTTCTATAAAGAGTGAAATATACAGAGACAAAGATGGTGTCGCAATATTTCCTGTGACGGAGAAATTGTCGCATATATGGTTTATTGTTATGGGAGCTCCAACAGAGTACGGGAAAGGTCTTGAAGATCAGTATCCCTATGCTGTAAGGGTTTCAGGAGCTTCTGTATTATAATAAATAAAAGCAGAAATAAATATGATACAAGGCGATAAATTTGGATGGAGTCTTTTGTTCCTAATCTTAGTAAGCTTCCATATCTCCGCGGCAGAGACTGCTAGAGTTGATTCTCCTGATCAGAATATAAGGGTTACTGTGACTATAGGTGAGAAAATTAGTTACTCCATATCCCATAAAGGAAAGCTTATTCTGGATGAATCTGCGATAGCTTTACAGTTATCAGATGGTGGAACACTGGGATTAAATCCGATGATGGAGTCGAGAAAGTATACAAGAGTGGACGAAAAGGTGCAAGGGCCCTCTTATCGTTCAAATGAGATTGTAAACCGATATAATGAGCTTAATCTGAAATTTAAAGGGGGATTCGGTATTGTGTTTCGTGTATATGATGAAGGAGTAGCATATCGTTTTTATACAGCGATGGAGGATGAGCTTATTATACGAAATGAGATAGCTGAATTCAGATTCGACAAGGATTACAGGAGTTACCTGGCACATACAACTAATTCTAAAGAACCTTTTGCAATGGCTTTTCAGAATATATACAGTGTGAAAATGCTTAGCGAGGCTGACAGCTCACTGGTATTCTTGCCTCTGACGTTAGATATGGAGGATGGAATAAAGCTGACCATCACCGAATCTGATCTGGAGGCTTACCCCGGGATGTTTATTCAGGTAGATCAAGAAAACAAAATATTGAAGGGAGTTTTTGCCTCATACCCATCAGAAGTAGATTTTCATCCCTGGCGCCACCAAGAGTATGTGGCCGGACGTTCAGATTTTATTGCCCAAACCAGGGGTACAAGAGATTTTCCGTGGCGTGTATTAGCTATATCTGAGAGTGATGCAGAGATGCCTGTAAATAACATGGTTTTTCTGTTGGCCTCACCTAGTCGTATTGGTGATGATTCATGGGTTAAACCTGGAAAGTCAGCATGGGAATGGTGGAATAACTGGGGCCTCTATGGCGTGGATTTCGAAGCAGGTATAAATATGGAAACATACCGGTATTATATCGATTTTGCTTCCCAATTCGGACTGGAGTATATTATTCTTGATGAAGGTTGGTATGAACCGAAAAGTGGTGATATGATGAGTGTAGTGTCGCATCTCGATCTTCCTAAACTAGTTGCTTATGCCGAAAGCAAAGGAGTTGGTATTGTCTTGTGGACAGTTTTTAATGTATTGGATGAGCAACTGGAGGAGGCATGTGCCCACTATGCAGCGATGGGTATCAAAGGATTTAAAGTTGATTTTCTCGACAGAGATGATCAGCAAGCTGTGGAGATGACATACCGTATTGCGGAGGAGACTGCAAAACACCATCTATTCTTGGATCTGCACGGTTTTTATAAGCCTACAGGGATTGATCGTACCTATCCACATATCATCAATTTCGAAGGACTATTCGGTCTGGAGGAGGCAAAGTGGAGTACTGTTGAAAAAGATATGCCGCTATATGATGTTACATTCCCTTTTATCCGAATGATGGCCGGTCCGGCAGATTTTACACCCGGTGCCATGCAAAACGGGGTTAAAGCAGACTTTACACCGGTTTACAGCAACCCTATGAGTCAGGGAACACGTTGTCATCAGCTGGCAGCATATGTCGTTTATGACTCACCTTTCACGATGCTTTGTGATTCGCCAACCCGTTATGAAAATGAACCTAAATATACATCGTTTTTGGCATCCATTCCTATGAAAACCGACGAGGTTAAAATATTATCCGGGAAATTGGGAGAATATATAGTTACTGCTCGCAGAAATGGAGATGTCTGGCATGTAGGTGGAATGACTAATTGGAGTGAACGTGAGCTGCAAGTGGATTTTTCTTTTCTGAATAATGAGAAATATTATAATGCAATTCTTTTTCGTGATGGAGTAAATGCAGATAAACAAGGGTCGGATTATAGGGTAGATACAGTGATGGTAAACATAGGAACTCAATTAACCATACAAATGGCTTCCGGAGGCGGTTTTGTAATCAGGCTCGAAGAATATCAGCCTGTAACTACTGTGCCGGACGATCTGCAATTAGATTCTTTCTACAAAAAATACCTGAATGCTGACGGGATACCCGTGGTTTCATCCGCTGCTGTACGTGATGAAGCGCTGATTCGTACGGGCAGCGTAATTACCGCTATGCTCTCGAAGCGCCCAGATGTAAAGCAGGTGATGGTAGAAAAAGGGTGCAAAGTGATGATCATTGGTGAGCATGAGCAGGTATGTGATCTGCCTGAATATGCCCATATCTGCGATACCCCAGAAAAGATTGAATATTGGAACAAGCGTGCCCGCGGATTTGGCGGAGCACCGGAAGATACTTACAGTGCTAGTTTAGGTGAGGAGAACGTGTTATGCCTTGATGGAGATCGCTATCATGGTGAAAGCATCCTAGTTCACGAGTTTGCCCACCTAATCCATACCATAGGTATTGTTGGCGTAAATCCTGACTTCTATTCTGAATTGGAAGAGTTTCGTCAGCAAGCTATTAAGAAAGGGATATGGGAAAATACCTACGCATCCAGTAATAAAGAAGAGTATTTTGCCGAAACAGTCCAGTCATTTTTTAACTGTAACCGATTTTCTCAGGAACCAAACGGGGTACACAACGAAATCAACAATAGAGAGAGGCTTAAGAGTTATAATCCCGCAATTTATCATCTTCTGGTGGAATATTTTTTTGAGACAGATTTGCCACTATGTGAAGAGAACTATTCAAATAAATAAGCAAATAATAAAATAAATTGATTTATGATTAGAATATCGCAACATGTTGTCAGTATGCTGATTTTTATCTTGTTACTTAATCCAATGCTGTTAATGTCTTCAAATTCAATTGCATCAAAATACTTTATTCAGTCTGATGCCAGAAGGATTGTAGAGGTAGAACAGGTTTTAGTTGAATCTCCTGTAGGTACTGTTCCCAGGATGCCATTCCAGGTTTGGGTGACCTATTCCAACGGGAAATCGGAATTCCGACAAGTAAAATGGTCCAATGCGGCTCGTAATGTCGAGGAAGAACAGGCAAATCCCGATAAATATCCAGTTGGCAAAACATATAAAATAGAAGGTTTTATCATTGGTGATAACAGTACTGTTAATGGTTATCCTGTAACAGCAGATATCAAAGTTATCCCCGGAGATTATAATGTACCATCAAATATTCCGGTTGCAGAAGCGGCTCCTTTAAACAAAGTATCAATTATAGGAGAAAACAGACTTACTTCTAACAGGGATCTTGCGATACAGGAAATCATAAGTTGGGATG
>DAIPML010000025.1:0-22257 GCA_036768735.1 Clostridiales bacterium
AGCCCGGAGCGTACCCACTGGAACGCTCCGATTGAGCGACCCGTAATGTTTTGACTCGCCGCCTGTTGTGTGAAATAGGTACCCGCCACCAGGCATTTTTCAACCAGAATGGGTGAAAATATGCGATGAGGTGGGGGACATCTTAGCCTCGTTATAAAATCTATGGTATCTCAAGTTTATTCTTATAATCATTTATTGCATAAAACCCTTTTTCATTTAAAGTGTTTGGGCGGTTATATGTCATTTCACTGTCGTCCATCTGCCGGAATATTCCCCCTGCTTCCTCTATAATGCACTGCATGGCAGCGGTGTCCCACTCCATAGTGTACCCAAACCGGTAATAAATTTCTGCCTCTCCCTTGGCTATAAGGCATCCTTTAATAGCACTGCCTGCAATTCTTATATTTTTAATGTCATGCTTTTTTATAAGCTCATCGAGCTTACCGGAAGTATGCGAACGGCTTTTCACCATTCGTATATCCTCAGTTCTTGACGAAACAAAAATCCTCTCTGATTTTCCATTTGCTTCATAAAAAGCACCCATACCCTTTACGGCATAATACATATCACCCGCTACAGGAATATACACAACACCAAGAACCGCTTTCCCCTTGTGTGCTAACGCTATGTTTATCGTAAACTCACCATTTTTCTTTATAAACTCCTTAGTTCCGTCTAAAGGGTCTATAATAAAGCACCAATCGTTATTAAGCCTTTTAGGATCATCCGTCGATTCCTCGGCCAGAATGGCGCACTCAGGGTATTTATTCTTCAAGGCGGCCACAATTAGTTCGTTAGATTTTCGATCTGCTTCTGTTAACGGTGAAGTGTCCTCTTTATAATCAATTGCAAAATCCTTTAAATATATATCAAGAATGACCTTCGATGCCTTAACTGCTAAATGCTTGGCAGTTCCCAAAACCTCAGCCAGCTGATTTAAATTCATATTGTCTCCTTTTTCTGAAAACATCCGAAATACAACGCAAAAACAATGCCGCTCCGCTAAGGAAGCTTTCAACTATGCTCATAATTATAGTATATAATGAAAAAATATAAAAGCCAATTTGAAATATTCAATAAGCACTTGCGTGAATTGTGCGCCAAACCGCATTTTTGCTTGCAAAATATGCTATTGACGCTGAAAGCGCCTTCTTTACGAGTTTTGTGTGCAACGCGCTGCGAGCATTTTATCAAATGCCCTTCGTTGGGAGATTGTACCCGCCATTGAAGTAGAAATTGGTTTATCCCCCACCTATAGAGGTAATCTTATGGCATTTGATAAACGACTATCAATGAAATGGCGGTATCCTTTAGGGGCTGTCCAGCAAAATAGACTAAGCGCTGGAACGCAAATAAGCTTCCTTTGGATGTTCAGCAGGTTAATTGAAACACCAAAATGTGTATTAAGAATCAACTGTAACCACAGGCTTTGACTGTTTACAGCTACTTAGGCACCAATGGTTTTACTGTTCAAACGCATAAAATGCGTTAAAGCGGAAGCTTTTCATATGTGTTCTTAGTAAGACCCTTTATGATTCTGTAAACCTCACGAACTGGGTAATTTGCCGTTTTACTCTCTGAAATAACATTTTCCTTGTATTCTTCGGGAAATTTCAGGCAGTACCCACAGCCCTGAGATGATATTTTACAGGGTAACGATATAACCTCAAAAACTAGACCTTTCTTTTCAAAGTGTTTTTTCATTTTTATTGTGTAATTACCTGAATCATAAACAGCCAAACAATCCATGCAATCTTCCGCCTTAGTCACTTATCTCTGTTATTATGATATACGCATTTTCGGTAATTGGTGAATGACGAAATGTAACAAGATTATAGGCTGCCATGTTAAGAAAGATTGTTAAATGCAATATAGATGCGTAGTAGAAAGAGAAAATCAAATTATTGATTATTATTCGGTAATATTATATAATTATAGTGAACAATAATGATTCGTTCAGTCAAAGGTGTGTTTTATGAAAATAAATTATAAATTGGGAGAGAACAAGGAAGTAGAGTATAAGAGAGAATATTCTAAAACATTATTGAAAACCGTATCTGCATTTGCAAACTACAATGACGGTTTAATTGTTATTGGGATTAATGATAATGGCGCAGCTGTTGGTGTGTCCGATGTCAGTTGTATTAAAGAACAAGTTGAAAATGCTATTAATGATGCTGTTTTGCCAAACCCCTATTTTGAAATTGAAACGGATATATATGACGGTAAAACGGTATTGATTGTAAAAGTATACAAAAGTGAAAATACACCTTACACTTATTTGGGAAAAGCGTATAAGAGGATTTCTCTAACAACCAGAGAGGTAGACCTCTACGAATATAATGAATTGATCTTGAGCGGTAAGAATCTCACATATGATGAGATTACAGTAAACGATAGTGAACTGGACTTAAGTGTATTTAGTAATAAGCTCAGAAAAACAATCGGAATCAGTGATGTTGATAAAAATGTATTGGCGTCACTTGGTTTGTATAAAAACGGAAAATATAATGTAGCATCAAAGCTTCTTTCAGATAACAATGATATCGGGAAAATAACGTTACTTAGATATAACAAGGATGTCGAGTTGATAAAAGACAGGATAGACCTGGAGAATATGTCTATATTATCGCAGTATGATAAATGTATTGATTTCTATTTTAAGCATGTTAATAAGCAGGAAGTAATAGATGGAGCATATCGAAAAACAATTGAGGAGATTCCATTAGTCGCATATAGGGAAGCGATTGCTAATGCTATTTGCCATAGAGATTATAATAAGCAATCAAATATTAAAGTTGAGATATTTGATGACAGAATTGAAATTACTTCACCGGGTGGCTTACCTGTAGGTATTTCATATGATGATTTTATTGACGGCAGAATATCTGTTCCTAGAAATAAAGTAATTGCAGAGATATTTTACAGACTAAAGCTTATTGAAAAAATAGCTACCGGTATTAGACGTATAAAATCATATTATAAGGATTATAATTCAAAACCGGAATTTCAAACTACTGCAAATAGTGTGAGGGTTATCCTGCCAAATGTGCTATACAAAGAAGAGATATCACTGATTGAAAAAGAGCAGAAGATAATTGATTTGCTTAACGATGCAGAATTCCTTGCTGCTAAAGAAATCCGCATGGCTCTAGGGGTTAAAAAAACTCAGACCAATAACTATCTGCAGCGTTTATTAGCAAAGGGTTTAATAGCGAAAATCGGAAACGGCAGGAATGTTAAATATATGCTAAAAGAAAAGCAACACCGTATTCAGTATTAATTGAAAATGCAGATACATCTATTGCTTCCGTCGCTTTCTCAAGATTAATATCAGTGATACTGTTGTTATTACTCCGAAGAAAATATAAATAATAATAGGTATATAGATGAGCCTATTTATTGATTTTGTAATCTCTTCAAATAAATCTGCTGCGCTATTCATTCTTTTACTTCCTCCTTTTGAAATTGATTAACACCGGTAATATTAATTTTAAGAGAAACTCGTGTTGTGACAGTAATGGACATACCTTATGCATTGAAAAAGTGGTCTTCTCTGATTTTTTGTTAATAGTTCGCTAATGAATATTTTCCTATGCAATGATAAAAGGGCTTCAAATTTAATTGAAACCCTTGGTACGCCCGACACGAATCGAACGTGCGACACCAAGTTTAGGAAACTTGTGCTCTATCCTACTGAGCTACGGGCGCATATTTTACTTAAAACATTCTACTACAGGAAATGCTCAGTGTCAACGGCGGCTTTTGCTCCGTTTTTAGGATGAAAGCCGCCGGATTAGCCAAACAATTACTAATAATTTACTTTGTTAGAATCTGCTTTTCGGCTGTTTTCCATTCCTCTTCATGATTTGTAAGATCCACCTTCAACGCGGATTCCTCAACGTCCTTCCAGTCCATATGATTTGTTGCCCATTCAATCAAAATCTCATCATTATTTAGGGTATATTCTTTTTCTGCCTTGCGAAGCCTTGGTTGAACAGAGCTGGAATGGTATGCAAGCTTTTCAGCCGAATTATTTTCATAGAAATTAGCTCTGTGATCAGCAATTACTTCCGCAGGAATGTCATACATTGAGCCATCGGACATTTTAACCCTTAAATATTTTTCCATCATCGACCTCTCCTCACAGACTTTTATTTTCTTGTTTGTTAAATTTTTAACTAAATTTATTTTACCACAAACTAATTCTTTTTTCTACTCTTTTTTCTTACACTAAACGCCCTTTTTCTTAAAGTAACGGAGAAAATTGTGTAGACCTGTTTTTTGAGAAGCACAATAACATTGCAACCCACCGTTATATCGAGGCTGGTCACAGCTTCTACCTGCGGAACGCGGTTGCATTTACGCAACTCGCGAAGAACTTGATAGCTTAATTAACCACACATACACACTACCTTTAACCTGTAATAATAACTATTTTTCCGGCATATAATTGTTGGGTAGACCTTGTCATTTATTAAAGGTTTACAGATATAAAACTTATTTAGCGCATAAGTCAGCGTTTTAGCGCCCGCGAGTTGGCGTCCTGGATTGACGCAAATTCACGCAAGCGCTCCTTGAATTATTTGAACACGCGAATTTTTTATATCTGCAAGCATATGCTTATTAGTGTTAGTGTTTTGTAACACTTTATTCGTATATATGAGTTCCTGGTGTTGTAAACACACTACCTTGGTGTTGTGACCTACATACTATAAAGGTTTAGACATTACAGAGCACTAATTTGATAATCACATAATATGGTTATCACCCAGAAAGTCATAAAGTGACTTTCTGATAAAATTTAAGATATCTTAAATTTCATCGCTTCGAAGGAAGGCTGGATAACCATATTGCGATTGCACCAAGTTGCAGCAAGCTGCAACTTCCTGCAGATAAACCCGCAGGAAAAAGTCGTTTCACGACTTTCTGGGAAGCAATCATAATATATGTTGAACAGAAATTCAATATATACAGACAAAAATTGATGCACGTATCATTTTTATGTATAGCAATAGGAAAAGAACTGCAGTCAGCTATTTAAGAAAACTTTTTGTATACAAAACGTGAGCATGTGTGCAATACAAATTGAAAAAGAACCAGGTAACATATATAAACGAATTATGTACTTTTTTCAGTTTATATATGTTCAAAATACCTGGAATACGAAGACGGGATGGTAGAAATGTATGCAAGAATCGAAAGGATTGATAGAAAGCAACTATGGTATCCGTATTATGGGTATCAAGCCTTACAGGGCCGGGTATATCCTAGATACCACCACAGGGAAAAAGTATATAAAAACTTGCCAGTATACAAAAGAGCGGGTTATGTTTATACATCAAGCTAAAACCCACCTCTTGAAGAATAATTTTCAACATATAGATCCCTATTGTCTTACCCTAAGCAAGCAACCATACTTTGAGGGCGAAGATGGTGTTTATACCATGGTAAACCTTATTGAGGGCAGAGAGTGTGAGTTTGACGATGACAAAGATGTTTTAAAGGCAACCGAAGCTTTGGCTTACATGCATAAAGCAAGCCATGGGTTTTCACCTAAGGATACAGGACATGTTTCAAACAACCTTGGGAAGCTGCCTGTTTATTTCAAAAAACGTCTTGAGGACATTCGTAGACTCAGGAGGAAAGCAGAGAGAGAGCGAAACAGTTTTGACTATTTATTTATTGAAAACTTTGATGGTTTTTATGATATTGGATTAAAGAGTTTGGAGATATTATATGGTTCTAAATACAATAAGCTAATTGAGGTAACCAAAAAGGAGGGAATGCTCTGCCACCATGATTATTCCTACCAAAACATATTGATTAAAAATGATAGAACCTCGATTATAAATTTTGATTATTGTAATACCGAATTGAAAATCTATGACTTAGTAAACATGCTTAGACGAAGAATGAGAAAATGTAATTGGGATATACATAAAGCAAAGCTTATAATTGACACGTATCGAAAAATAGAGCCCCTTGAAAATGACGAAATAAAGGTAATGAAAAGCATGCTTTTGTTTCCTCAAAAATTCTGGAGGGTAATAAACCGCTATTACAACAGCAAAAGGTGCTGGGCCCAAAAGAATTTTACATCTGTTTTGAAGGATGTAATTAGTGAGAAGGAAGCACACATACAATTCATGAATGACTTTGATGACCTGTGAAAATGCAAACTTATTCCCAATTCAAGCAGGATTGCTTTCATTTTATGGGTAATCCTGCTTTCAATTATCACCATATATACATGAATACTTTCACTGCAATAACTAATCATATTTTTTGCATAAAAACTTTACTCGCGTTTATTAGCTCCCGCTTAAAATACACCTCACTAGTGTAATGTATCAATGGCATTTAGTATCAAGAAGATCGATCTGCTTATTCTTAGAGGCAGCAGTAGGCTGAAAGATTAAGTGTAAAAATCATTGATACTATGCACTAGTTTGTAGCAGTTCAGACAACATGTATTTTATGTATTGTTATGTGTTTTTTGTTATGATTATGTATTTAGGTTCAGCAGTACTATATGTAACGTCTTAAAAACTTGCATTTTAATTATAAGAAATGTTGAAGTTAGATATAACAATAAAATTAAAATAACCGGAATTTATGACGTTTCATATAGTTTCTGATAGTTTAGTCATGAATGAATTTTCTATTTTTGGAGATAATGTATTAAGAGTATTTAATATTGATTTTCATGCAATGACACATTTAATAAAAAATATTGCCTTTTATTGAATTGTGTTCAAAAGCATATTGGTATGCTTTTACAGTTAAAAACTTTGTTTTTTTTTTGACGGAGATCCAGAAAAATTGCTTTTATTGTTCAAAAAACAAATAAGCAAGAAAAAAGAAGAAAAATAAAAGAATTTAAACGAAAATCTATTAGACCGTTTATAATATTATATGAAATACTTGACATAGCAAGCGAAGGCGAGTATAATATAGAATTTTATTGACATTTGTATGAAATTTGTGGTATAATGTCATAGACAAAAGAAGAGGTGATTGGTATGGTGGAGAAAAGCTCTCTGGTTCAAATCAAGAAGGAGATGGAATCTTGCATCGGTAAAAGAATCCAATTAAAAGCGAACAAAGGTCGTAAGAAAACATTTGTTAAAGAAGGAATTTTAGAATGTACCTACCCAAGTATTTTTACAGTTCGTTTTGAAAATGATTTTAAGAATGTTCGTAAAGTGTCTTATAGTTACACCGATGTATTAACCAACACCGTTGAAATTAAAATTTGTAGCAACAACAGGATGATCGTATAGCTTCAGTCATATTTTAGTTGGTTTTTAATCTCAATAAGATTTGTTCACCCAGTATAGTTTAAAAGACCCGGCATTGCCGGGTCTTTCACCTTATATATTCTAATGGAATTGTCATAACCGGTGAGAACGTGTGTAGTAAATCAAAGCAAATACTTAAGAATAATTAACAATATGACCCCGGGAAGGCCGAGGGTTCCTACAACAAGTGCAGAATAAATGTTTAGTGAAATATAAAAATTAACGTATTGACCCAAAAGATTCAAAATAGCAATAACCAGACCTCCAAGCAGCCCATTTACCAGCAATTTTATTGCAATCTTTAAAGGCACCTTTAGCGCTTTCCCAAAAGTAAATACAATTATAATACCAGCAACCCAAGCCAGCAAAATATATATGTTATCCATTTTCCCCCTGCCGGTTGATTGTCCCTTACAATTGTATTCAAAGTAATTATGGTTTATGAAAAAAGCTTATTGTCATTGTGCTTCATATAGATTTTGCTTTAGTCCTGTCTCTTTAGCCATTTTTAAGAGGTAATTGTAACGAACCTGGCAGGCTTTCATCCTGTAAATATAATAATCAATTAAATCTTCATTTTCTGCCTGGTCAAAATTTGCGGCCGCACTCAACCATTCCTGACGTGCTTGCTGTATGTTTTCAATCAGGTTGTTTCTATCGCTTACACCCCTTGAAAGATCCTCTTCTGCATAACAGCTCCCCCACCGGTATAATTTTTTTAAAAAACCCGGTTCTTTAACCTCTTTGTGCTGATATACTATATCCCCATTCATATTTATAACTCCTTTTCTGGAATAAACTAAACCTCTTTACAATGAAGTATAGTCGGAAAAAGGAGTATTTATACAATTTTTTAAGAAAAATTTAGAAAAATGCTTGGACAACCCTGTCAATTCCCGCAAAGTCCTTATATACAGAGGTTTTCAAACCCTGATATGTAAACATCTCCACGACACACTCTGCCTGTCCTATCCCAACTTCAACGAAAATGGTACCTTCGAGTGTCATCATTCTTTTTACTTCTGATGCCAGGTAGCGGTAAAACAACAGCCCGTCGCTGCCCCCGTCTAAGGCGGTTAGAGGTTCATAGTCCTTAACCTCTGACATAAGCATACTAATCTCATTATGAGGAATATAAGGGGGATTCGATAGTATAACCGAGTAAGGTTCTTCGTTTTTCCACTGCAAAAAATCCGCATTTATAAACCGTATTCTGCCTTCTACATTATGCCTTTTGGCATTCGTTTCAGCAATCTGAAGAGCCTGACCGGATACATCCAAAGCATCTATAATCGTCTTTGCCGCATAATGGGCAATACTGACACAAATAGCTCCGGAGCCTGTGCCGATGTCTAAAACACGTATATTTTCACAATAGCTCTCATTTATCCAGGCTAACGCTGCTTCCACCAGTATTTCCGTTTCAGGTCTTGGAATTAAACAATATGGGTTTACATAAAAATCAAGTGACATAAATTCTTGATTATTAACAATATACTGAAATGGCATGCTCTTGCTTCTTTTGCTCACAATTGAATCATATTTCTTTATTTCTGCAGCACTAAGCTGAAACTCAGGATGGGCATACAACCATGAAGCATCCTTTTTAAGAATATAAGCCAATAAAACCCCGGCTTCTTTTGCCGGGGTTTCAACCTTTTTCTCTATCAAAACACTAATTGCTTTTGCTAAAACATCTTTAACAGTCATGTTTTTCACCTTTTGACTCGTCTTCGACTTCTGCATACCCTCAGTACTTATCTCCGGTCTATCCTAGTGTTTGTCTCCGGCTTATCCTAGTACTCGTCTCCGACCTATCCTAAGCATTCGACTCCGGCATATCCTAAGCACTCGTCTCCGGCATATCCTAAGCACTTGTCTCCTGTATATCCTAATTTCTTATCTCCGGTCTGTCCTCAGTATTTTACTCCTGCATACCCTAGGTACTTGTCTCCTGCTTATCCTCAGCGCTTGTATCCTGCTTATCCTCTATTTTTTCTCCTGCTCATCCGTAACAACAGCCTTAAGAGCTGCCAAGGCAACCTCGAGCTGTTCTTTATCCGGTGGTTGGGTAGTGATCTTCTGCATCATAAGCCCAGGATAGCTAATAGCTCTTAACGGTTTAAAGCTTGTTTTTGCAGCAAGCTTAAAAATCTCATAGGCAATACCTGCCACCAACGGCAATAATGCAAGCCTGATACCCATGTTTACAAGTGGACTTTGCCAACGCACAAACGAGAAAAGAAGAATGCTTGTTATAACAACAACAAAAAGATATGTGGTTCCACAGCGTGGATGCAAAGTGGTGTGCTTTATGGCATTGTCCGGGGTTAATTCCTCCTCGTTCTCATAGGTGTAAATTGCGTTGTGTTCGGCTCCGTGATACTCAAAAACCCTTTTTATTTCCTTGTTTCTTGATACTAAATAGATATACGAGAAAAATATAATCAGTCGCAGAGCTCCTTCTATGAGATTAGCAAGAATTGTGCCTGCAGTAGTGCTTTTATCAAATGAAAACCAACCCGCTATCCAGTTCGGAAGCAGCATAAAAATTCCAATTCCAAATACAAGGGCAATCGCAAGTGATGAATAAAGCATAACCTGGAAAAAATTATCGCCAAACACCTTTTTCAGAAACTTATCTATTTTGGATTCCTCTTCTTCTTCAAAATCGACGGCCTCCGCAGAATTCATGAGTACTTTCATGCCTACATACATGGACTCGAGCATGCTGATAGCACCTCTTATTATAGGAATCTTGAATATGAAAAACTTTTTCGTTATTGGTATATAATCTACGGTTTCAACAACAATTTCACCGTTGGATTTT
This sequence comes from Clostridiales bacterium, assembly GCA_036768735.1. GTDB lineage: Bacteria > Bacillota > Clostridia > DSM-8532 > DSM-8532 > JAAYGP01. The sequence goes on from DAIPML010000025.1 coordinate 10,135, forward strand.
CGTATAGCGGTGGCCATTTTATTATTTCCACGCATCATGACTCCTTCAATTAAAGCCTCGCCGCCAATCTCGCACTTACGAAGAGGTTTTTTCCAGATTTCCTTTTCCATTTTTATTCCTTCCATTCAAATGTGATGAATTACGGGCTAAAGAGCTTGTATGCCTGTAATGTATGTATATTATGATTGCTCCCCGGAAAATCGTGAAACGACTTTTTCCCGCAGGTTTAACTGCAGGAAGTTGCAGATCGCTGCAACCTGATGCAATCACAATATGGTTATCCAGCCTTCGGAAGAAGGCTAATGAAATTTAAGACTTCTTAAATTTCATTAGAAAGTCACTTTGTGACTTTCTGAGTGATAACCATATTATACATTATGATGGCTCTTGTTACAAACACAAATTGAAGAACGTAAACTATGAAGGAGTAAAATTTATTGGCCTCTTTTAGATGTGCAGCACAAAAAATACGAATTTTTTACATTTTGGTTTGTTGCCGTAAAATCAAAAATAAATTCTAAAAATCATGTATAAAGAACCATATAAAGGTTATACTCTTTAATGACCTCACAATACATTTTGACCCCCTTTAATTTGGCTGACGCACTTCTTAATACGTCGGCCCTTTTTTTATCATAGAAAAATCAGAAGTCCCCCACCTAGGAGCCTGCTCGGAAAGCCATTATTTCTAATAAAAATACAAAAAACACTCACTTTTTCTACGAACCTATGCGGGTTTCAGGGCTGTACTTTTTATAAATATTCATCAAAATCGAGTTTCCGGGCAAACTCCTAGTATAACGGAAGAAACTGCTTAATCCGTTTTTTGCAAAGCAAAATAATGCGAAGAGGTGGGGGGCATCTTAGCGTCGTTATAAGAAAGTATACTCTGCTATAAAATGGAGATTGCAGACAATGCTAATTGCAGAGGGAATACCTCCGAAATATTTGTAACAATAATTTATTATTTGAAACAAATGTCTACTTATTCCGTATGTTAAAATGGTATATATACTTCAGAAAGTGCGTTCTATCAGTGTTTGCGTCAGGTGACCTACAAAAAATGTTTTTTGGGAATGCATCACTAACTTTGAAAGAGCGTATTTTTCTCAATTTGCTTGCTATATATATATGATTAAAGGGTAAAAAGGAAAACAAGCAAGTGAAATGCTATTTAATTTATGGTAAAATTACATATGGAGTGGTTAAGCATGAAAAAATTTATGACCGTTTTAGTTTTTCTTATCGCATTTATTTCATTTATGTTCGGAATGGAAGCTACAGCAGCATCTCTTTCTGCGCCTTCCTATGTTAATGCGTTTGTTTATAAAAGCGGTAACATCCAAATAAACTGGGATAATAACGTACCGGATGCTGCAGGGTTTACTATACAAAGAAAAACTGACGCCGGCAACTTTGTAACTCTTGCAAATGTATCCAAAAGCGCTTCCAAATATAATGACACAAACATAACAAACGGGCATTATTATACATACAGGGTTTTTGCTACATCCGGCAGCACATTGGGCGAAGCAATAGAATCTTTTGCTGTTGAGTATCTTTTTCCAACATCACTTTCGGTTGAGCCTGTTTCTCACTCTGAAATGAGGCTTACTTGGAAGTATCCATATTCAAACACTATTCCTGAAACAAACTACCAAACTATAATCGAACGAAGAGATGACGGGAGCAGCACATGGCAAACCGTGGGCTCCGTTCTTGGCAGCGAAAACATGTTTGTAGACACTGGTTTATTAGAAGCCAGCCGATATTTTTACCGCATCCGCACCATTACTGCAACTTCAGCCCCATATCTTTATTTCCCCAGCAATAACACAGGATATTACGCAATCACTCTTTTAAAAGCCCCAATAAATGTTAAAGCGGAAATAACATCAACCTCCAGTGTAAAAATAACCTGGGAAGATAATTCTGATAACGAGGTAGGCTACAGGGTAGAAAGAAAAACAGGAAACGGCTCCTTTGTTACATTAATATCGGTAACCTCAAGCACCACAAGCTATGAGGACAAAAGCGCCGTTAATGGAGAATTGTATACATACAGAGTCACAGCCTTTGGGCTCTCCCGCACCGGCACCCCCAGCGATGAGGTAACGGTTCCGTTTCTGTTTCCAGTATCCTTTGAGATAAAAGACACTTATAATACCCAAATAGAGCTATCTTGGGATTATCCCGGTTCCAGTTATATTAAGCCTGATAACAGTAATGTTATTATTGAACGTATGGAATCCGGCACCAATTTGTGGGAGGTTGTTCACACCACAAAAGCAGCTGAAACTGAATATACTGATGGTGGTCTTAAACCGGGTACGAGGTATTATTATAGAATTCGTTCGCGTTATAATGATGACTTCATCACAGATTATTTTCCGACTGCAACAGGCATATCAAAATTCACAAAACTTAGCTTAGACTCACATTTTTACGGTTATGCCATATCAGAAGGCGAAATTCGTCTGGAATGGGATAAGGATGCAATTGGTGATCTTGTGGTTACCATTGAAAAGCTCGGGAGCAGCGGGGTATATAAAAAGCTTATATCTCTATCCCACGCAGGATCTTATATTGAAAATGTGGCTCCCGGCTCTATAAACACATACAGAATGAAAGTATCCAGCGGTTTTGTTGATTCAGATTATACAGAGGATGTTGATGTTACTGCAGAACGTCTTAATCCTGTAAAAAATCTTAACATCAAGAGCATTACACCGGAGCGTGTGTTTTTAACATGGGAGTTTGATGAGGCAACAGAAACAGGCTTTGAGATCTGGCGTTATACAGATTCTGACAAAATATGGAGACACATTGCTACAACAGATCAAGGGCAATATATGTATGCAGATACTGATATTGAAAACGGAGAGGTATACACATACAAGGTCAGAGCGGTTAAAAGCTTATCAATTTTTTCAAGATTTTTGACCACAAATCCAATTACAATTACTTTTCCGGATCCCGACGGGTTATTGGTTATTTCAAGGCTTGATAATATGCTTTATCTTGGATGGGACGATTTTTCATACATGGAGAAGCATTATGTAGTTGAATATAAAACAAATATTAATGATGTCTGGCACACACTCGATAATATTCCTGCGAATATGACGATATACCGGTTTATCCCTGAGCCAGGTATTGATTATACTCTCCGCGTTAGGGCTTATAACGATTTTCCGGTTTTTGAAAGCTACAGCAATGAGGTTTTTTACTCAACAAAGATCCCTGACATTCCAAGTCTCTCCGCACCTACCGTTGTCGGCTCCGATAGGGTTGTTATTAAGTGGACAGATCTTTCCGACAACGAGGATGAGTTTATAGTTTACAGAAAAAACAATGATGCTGAAGGGGACTATACTGCCATAGGTTCTGTCGGCAAGAACATAATTGTTTATGCGGATAGCACTGTTTTACCACAAACCTCTTATACATATATGGTGAAAGCAAAGAATGCCGCCGGACTTTCATTTGAAAGCAATGAAGTGGTTGTGGAAACACCTGAAAGAATGTTTTTTACTGATATCGGTACTTATCCATGGGCGTTGGACGCAATAAATTCACTATCCGCAATGGGAATTGTCGAAGGGGATGGAAAAGGTAATTTTAACCCATCAGGAAACATCACCCGTGCAGAATTTATAAAGCTTTTGGTTGCAACCTTCTCATTTCCGGAAACACCAATTGGAAGCTTTGAGGATGTATCGGTCAATGATTGGTACCACCGCTGGGTTATGACCGCATATCGTAACGGTATAATTGAGCCTGATGAAAACGGTATGTTCCAACCAAACACACCGATAACACGACAGGATATAGTATACTATACATTAAGGGCAATAAATGCCGCCGGATATAAGTTTGAACAAGCCCCGTTATATATCTTGTATAGGTTTAAAGACTATGATCAGATTTCTCCTTACGCTCAATCATCTTTTGCAGCACTTAATTATGCAGGTATTATTAATGGTGTAGGAAGTGATAAGCTTGGACCGCTGTATCCTGCAACTAGAGCCGAGGCAGTTACGATCATACACAGAATGATTAATGTTTTGGAAAATATGGAGAGTGGAAGCGGTTTGTGAAATTGAAACGAAATTGGAAAACACATATCTGAAGATTATGATTACTTCCCGGAAAGTCGTGAAACTACTTCATCCTACATGTTTGTAAAGGTTTGCCTGCAGGAAGTTGCGGCTTACTGCAATCTATTGTAATGTAATGTAACAATTACATTTAGTATCAAGTAGATCAATCTGCTTATTCTTATTGGCTGCAGTAGGCTGAAAGAATAAGTGTAAAAATCATTGATACTATGCACTAGTGTAATCACAATAAGGTTATAGAGCAAAAGCAAATAGATAAATCAATATTCCAATCGTAGATCCGAATATTGATAAAATAAAGGAAAGTCTTATGCGATCCGTACTCCTTTTAAGCCTTTTGAAATTTAGAAAAATAGAAACAGCGCTAAATACAAATAGAAAAACAAAAAGATAGAAAATAATGTTTAGCAACCTAAAGTTCCAGGCAGTGCTCCTCTCAACATTAAAAAAACTGTCCAGCAAGGTTTCTGCTTGAGGGCTTGCGTTCTGCCACAGAACGATGACAACAAATAAAGCTACCCAAACGACAATGCTTGATATTTCCAACCAATGACTAAGGATATCTGCCTTAATCCTGCGTTCTTCCTTAAACAAAATAGGTTTATTACTATACATGTTTCCCCCCTATTTAGTGAACTCGTTCAGCAAAGCTGAACATCGGGGCTTCAGATGGAGACTCTACTCCACCTGAAGTGTAGAATCGGAACCCGCCACTTATAGAAGTGGGGGGCTTGGTTTTTTGATAAAGATTCGCAGCACATGCGGTCTTCGGGAGTTTGCAAAGGAGCAACACGAACATAATTTCTCTCATATATCTGTATATTTCTCCTTTAATTAGTGCGCTAAACATTATTAGTGTGCTAAACATCCCGGACGATATTGCCTAATATTTTACGTAACCTGCACGGTATTATCGTTTATAATTTCCCTAGCTTTACAAGCTTACTACCAGTACTCAAGCAGTACTTGACATATCCCTTTGCTTAATTTTAACATATTATTTCCTTTTTGAACAGGGAAAAACTAACACGCCAAATGTTAAAATAACGGAAGAAGCAACAAAATTTTAGTTTTCATAATTGAAACTTGGTTGATATGTTTGTAAAAATATTGTCTTTGTGGTACATTTTAATTCTATATTGTGATAGATTATAAGTAGCTATTAATAATTCAACATTCCACTTGGCTTATTAATAGTGTGTTGAGACACTGGTACCAAATGCTGCTGTGTGATATCACACCGCCGTCGGTAGCCTATTGTTCAGGTGAAGCCAGTAGCGGCGTTTTCAGCGCAGGTGGAAGTACTCAAAACACTGTTGGGAATTTTGTTATTACGTAATAAACCAAATACGTATCCTGACAAGTGTTTCTTTCTGAGGAAGTGTTCCTGCCGGTACACTTTCATATACATCTTGCATTTGTATGCTCTGCATTGTCATACAAATTGTACTATAAGTGATTATTAATTTAATTAAGGGAGAGAAAATAAATGAACTACATACTTGATGAAATGGCCATTGAAGCTGTAATCACAGGTAATCATACGAACCCCCATGAAGTGCTTGGTATGCATATATTAGACGGAAATGCTTTCATTTGTGTCTATATGCCTAATGCCGCCAATGTTGAGGTTATTAGTGAATCAAAAAAGGGCACTTACTACCTCATGAATAAAAAAGACGAACGAGGAATTTTTACCTTGGTTTTTGAAAACCAGCCTGAGGTGTTCCAATACAAACTCAGAATTACTACTAATACAGGTAACACATATGAAACCTATGATCCCTATTCATTCTGGCCAACGATTTCAGATTATGACCTTTATTTGTTTAATCAGGGTAATCACCATAGGATATATGAAAGACTGGGAGCTCACATCAGGGAAATCGACGGGGTTTACGGTGCATCCTTCTGTGTGTGGGCACCAAAGGCAAAAAGGGTTAGTGTTGTGGGCGAATTCAACCAATGGGACGGCAGACGGCACCAAATGCGGATGATGGGCAGTTCAGGCGTTTGGGAAATATTTATTCCGGGCATTAAAAAAAATGATATTTATAAATATGAAATTAAAACGCCCTTTGATCAAATTTATCTTAAGGCTGATCCATATGCTTTTTACGCCGAAAAACCACCCGAAACAGCCTCAAGGGTTTATGATTTAGAAAACTACACCTGGAGCGATCATACTTGGCTTGAAAAGCGCCAGAAAAGCGATACAAGTGACAAACCTGTTAACATATATGAAGTTCATCTTAGCTCATGGCAACAGGAGCCGGATTCCGATCCTGATTCTGAAACAGGGTTTAAACCACTATCCTATATTCAGCTGGCAGAACGTCTTATTCCTTATGCTAAGAAGATGGGCTACACTCATTTAGAGCTGCTGCCTGTTATGGAGCATCCCTATGATGGCTCCTGGGGCTATCAGGTTACCGGGTATTATTCCGTTACTGCCCGTTACGGAACCCCTGAGGAGTTTAAAAGCTTTGTCAACGCATGCCACCAAAACGGATTAGGTGTAATTTTAGACTGGGTTCCCGCCCACTTTCCCAAGGATGGACATGGTCTTGCGCGTTTTGACGGAACAGCAATATATGAGCATGAGGATATCCGCCAAGGCGAGCACCAAGAATGGGGTACTCATATTTTTAATTATGGTCGCAATGAGGTTAGGAATTTTCTTGTTTCAAATGCGTTATACTGGTTTGATATGTATCATGTGGATGGGCTGAGAGTTGATGCAGTTGCCTTTATGCTATATCTGGATTACTGCCGCAATGAGGGCGAATGGATACCCAATAAATATGGCGGTCGTGAGAATCTTGAAGCTATAGAGATGCTTCATCAATTAAATACTATCGTGTACAAATACCACCCAAATGTTTTGATGATAGCTGAAGAATCCACTTCCTGGCCCATGGTTACAAAGCCTGTTTACGATGGCGGGCTTGGGTTTTCCCACAAATGGAGTATGGGCTGGATGAATGATTTTTTGAAATATATGAGCCTTGATTTTATATGCAGAAAATACCACCAAAACCTCATAACCTTTTCATCAATGTACGCGTGGTCGGAGAATTTCATTCTTGTTTTGTCTCATGATGAGGTTGTTCACGGGAAATGCTCACTTTTAAATAGAATGCCGGGAGATTATTGGCAGAAATTTGCCGGTCTGCGAGCTGCCCTTGGCTTTTTTATGGGTCACCCCGGCAAAAAGCTTATGTTTATGGGAGGGGAGTATGGCCAATTTATTGAATGGAAATACAAAGAGAGCTTGGATTGGCACCTTTTAGATTACCCAATGCATAAAAAAATACACGAATATTCAAGGGATTTAAACAATCTATATATAAGTGAGCCTGCGATGCATGAAGTAGACTTTAGCAGCGAAGGCTTTGAATGGATTGACTGTAATGACAACGAAAATAGTATTGTCTCTTTTATACGCAAGGGAAAAGACTGGCGTGATATGTTGATTTTTGTCTGTAATTTTACGCCTGCTACTCACGAAAATTATAGGATCGGCGCACCCATTGACACCACCTATGAGGAAGTTTTCAACAGTGATAAAGAGGAATACGGTGGAAGTGGTGTTTATAATAAAGGTATAATATTGGCAGATAAAATACCTTACCATCAAAAGCCCTGCTCTATTGTGCTAAGAATTCCGCCATTAGCTTTTATGGTTTTGCGCCCTGAAATTGAAAAAAATTCCGATAATGCATAAGTGAAATGTGGTGTGTGTGGTGTGGTGTGGTGTGGTGTAGTGTAGTGTAGTGTATGTATGTATGTATGTATGTATATGTGTGTGTGTGTATGCATTAACACGATCATTTCACCACTTTCCGGAGTGCAATCATAGTATATAAAAACCAATGGAAATATGATGATCTTCTAATTTATTAACATAACATGAATATCCACATGAAAATTGTCAATATTAAATGTGGAGGGATAAAAATATGAGATTAGATCATATTTCTATATCGGTAGATCCAAACGACGAACCGGATAATGCCGTTTACTTCGTTAGAGCAGAACTTCACGGAATACCGGGCAAGCAATGGCAGGATGGTCTAAAGTTCGTCTGGTATAATTCACCTTTTTATCTTTGCAACAGAAGTGAATTAACCATAGAGGGCAGCAGAGTAGAGCTGATTCTTGAAAACAGCAGTAATTTGCAAAATGCAATTGATACATTAAGCAGTTCTGTTGTGAAAGCAAGTAAAATGGTTAAAAGCTCCGGCATATCATACATTTCTAATTACAGGATGCAGCAAGGCTAAGAGTATGCTTGCAAAGCCGGTCTGCATCTTTATTTACATTTTTCTTTGCATCTTTCATTGTGTTTATTCGAACAAATACAGATGATATATTACGATTCAAAATTGACCTTTCGTATCACGTTCTTTCATATCTTGATTATACAGATTATTATGACCTGTAATAATCTTTTGCAATACTTGTGGTAAAACAACCATGAAGCTCCAGTATTCTTTTCACATAGTACTTGATGAGATCTTTGAGAATCGTTCCGTGAACAGAAACAAATTCAAAATAGCTTATTAAAAATTATGGTTTGAGAGTGTGTTGAAACGTTATTTTGCTTCGCAAAAACGCGTCTCAGTAATTTCTTCCGTTATTTTAATATAATATATTGCATAAAATTTTATAATAAAATATACTATAAATATATAAATAGCGAGAGGAGAATTATAATGCTTATTCAAGATAGATTCATTTCAACATCCGAGCTACAACAGAATGTTGCAAAAACAATTGATAAGGCAAAGAAAGAAGACGTAATAATAATTAGAAATAATAAACTTGAGGTAGCTATTATAAGTATAGATAAATATAATCAATTTCTTGAATATATTGAATGGCGAAAACTCCGTGATGCTTTAGATAATTTGTCCATAGAGAATGTTTCAAAAATAGATAACCTGTATGACATGGAAACTTTATCAAAAGCAAAAAAGGAACAACGATTTACTGCAGATGATATAGAAAAGGTTGCAGAAAACGGAAGTAAATATAATGTCGATTAAAGTTACTTACTCAAAAACAGTTGCAAAAACGATTTTAAAATATGATAAGCCAACAAGAGAAAGAATATACATTGCTCTTAATAACCTTCCGAATGGAGATGTAAAACGTCTGCAAGGTCACGATAATCCTCCTTATTTTAGATTACGAGTTGGAGATAAAACGAGGCTAAGTTGTCACCCATCTCTATAGGTGGCGAGTACCTATTTTCACAACAAGCAGCGACTCAAAACCTCCCGCCTCGTTGAAATGGTGTGTTGAAATTGCAAAGCAATTTCTTCCGTTATTTTCAGAGCCTTATTCATCAAGGACGATATTAGAATGGAGATATTTGTTTTTGATATTAACTCAAGAGGTGATATTTACTAGTAGACGAGTAGGTTTGATCTCATTCCTACCCGCACCAGCCTGCTAACAGTCAACAAGCCGATTACTTATTACAATAAATTTTGAGGTACACGATGAAAAATTATCAGAAAAACGTTGACATCATCCGTAGTGGAAGAAAAACAATTGCCATAGAAATTACAAGAAGCCTACAAATACTTGTAAGAGCGCCTTATGGTTTGCGGAACAAAGACATTCAGCGGTTTATTGAAGAAAAATCCTGGTGGATCGAAAAGCACTTAGATCTTATGAAAAAGAAAGTTGAGGCAGATGATAGCAAAAAAGACGCCGTGACGAAGTTCACAGAACAAGAAATCTGTCAGCTTGCAGACCAGGCACTTAAAATAATTCCAGAGAGAGTGGCTTATTATGCTCCGATTATTGGAGTTCATGCTGCCAAAATAACAATACGCAATCAGGTTTCTCGATGGGGTAGTTGTTCAAGCAAGGGCAATCTAAATTTCAATTGTCTATTGATGCTTACGCCTCCGGATGTAATCGATTATGTGGTTGTTCATGAGCTTTGCCACCGCAAGGAGTTGAACCATTCAGCAAGGTTTTGGAGTGAGGTCGAAAAAGTTCTTCCAAATTATAAGTTGCCAAAGAAATGGTTGAAAGACAATGGTCCTTCACTAATACAAAGGTTAAGATAAGGTGCTTGCGAGTAGCATTTTAAGGTACCGGAACCGTCATACCGATATGTGATATCACACCACCATCAGTAGCCTGATGTGAAGGCAAGCACCCAATAAAGGTGCGTACCCACTGGAACGCACCCCAAGCAGGTGCGTACCTAAGGAGCGTACCAACCGGAACGCTCCCCCAAGAAGGATAACCCGAGTTACCGGAACGCTCCCCCAAGAAGGATAACCTAAACCCACTGCAACGCACCCCAAGAAGGATAGCCCTAATATGCTGCGGGAAAGTTGTGTATATAACCTTTATTCATTACTGTTTTGATAACAGGTTGTAAAGAACCTGCGCCATTTCCGCTCTGGAAGATGTGTTTCCCGGATATATTTTACCGTCGCTTCCGCTAATAGTGCCGGACTTTACAAGATAGGACATTGCTTCCTCAGCCCATGGAGCTACACTACCTCCGTCTGCAAAGGATAACAAAGTTTTTATCGATGCACCTTGTGGCAGCCGGTTACTCACCTTCAGGAAATTATAGAGCAGTGTAAACATTTCCTGGCGAGTGATTGCCTTCTCTGGTGCGTATAGATTGTTGCCCACACCGTTAGATATGCCCTGTCGCTTTGCTTCTGCAAGATACCCTGTGTAATAGGTGTTTCCAGCATCGGCAAAATTATCCGACGGTTTGTCGTCCGGTTCAATTCCATATGCCCGCATAAGTAAAACTATAAACTCCCCGCGAGTAAATAAAGCTTCGGGACTGAATTTATCTGCTCCTGTGCCTTTGGTGATCTCTCTGGCTGCTATAAAGGCAACAGCTTTTTGGTACCATGCATTTACCGCCACATCACTGAAGAAAACCTTGTTGTATCCTACAGCATATAAACTGAAATGGGTTATGGTAAATGTGACTTTTCCGGTGGCTGGATCATATCTTCCGTCGGGAATACAAACAAGATTTCCGGTTCCGTCTAAATACCAGACAATTATATTATCCGGATTTTCCAGCTCCTGCTGACTCGGTGTGTAAGGGATGGAAAGTGTAACCGGAGCATCGGGGTTGTTCCATTTGGTTTGTGTGCCGTCTACGGTCATTTGCAGCTTTATCAAGGGGCGGTTTCCCACCACTTCCCTCTCCTTGTTTGATAGAGAAGTTTTATCACCATGTCCAATTGAAAGACAGACTTTTTTGTCCTCCATACCGGATAGTGTGGACAGCATATTATCAGAAATGGTAAGCGTACCTGCTCCGGTTGAAAGAGACAGTGTGCTGCCGTTTGTCGGTTTTGATAAGGCTGATACCGGAAGCTCCAGCGTATATGTGGTAACATTAGGCATGGTTGGCAGTGAAATAGCAACTTCTTTTGCTTCACCAAAAAGCAACTGAATATCTTCCTGACCAAGGCTTGTCTTTGCCTTCTCTCCGGTATCATCCAATACCACGGCAAGGTTTTCAATTGGATCTGTTCCTGTTTTTACTTCAGCGCGATAAATCGGTACCGGTGCTGGCGTTGGTGTGGGTGTAGCAACCACCGTTTCGGGAAATGAACTATTGCTGCCGGTATCATCATAATTATTATCATCATTACCTTCATCTACATCTTTATTTTCATCGGCAGGAATAATTGAAACAGTGAATTCCACCTCGGAAAAGCTTCCGCCCTCATAATTTGCAGCTTTTACCGTGTATGTACCGGAGGATAAAGGTATACTAATGGTTCCCGTAAATGCGTTTTCATTATCCCCGAGGGTTACGCCGACGGTTTCCATACGCAGCAAGGTCGTACCATCTGTATCATACAGAAGTAAAGCGACTGCAAGGATATCAGAAGAAGCAGTTCCGCTCACTGAAACACCGCCATTTGAATAATTTGCTGTCAGGGATAGTATGCTCTGACCATTCGTAGCAAAGCCCGGAAGGATTGTTAAG
>DAIPML010000352.1:0-3034 GCA_036768735.1 Clostridiales bacterium
CGAGGGGGATGTTCCTACCAGAGGATCTGGCAATTACGCCACTGATGAGCAAAAGAATTTAGATCGTATACGCATCAAAAGTGCTTTTCACGCTTTCCAATTTGAAGAGATTAAACATAAATGTAATTATATAAATCCAATTTACATTCCTGGAAGGGGAGATTAATTATATAAATATAGTATAGCTTATTTTACAAGAAAAATATGTATAAAAATGAAATTATCGATTGACAAATATGGGAATAAGTGCTAACATATTGCCATATAAATTATATATATCCATGGATGAAAGGAGGTGCCTTAATTTTATGAGAATATCAGGCGATTTGATTCTGAAAAAGCCAGAATTTCCGCTGGACTATCACCCAGTCATCTTGTCACTACTTAAGACAGGACTTTCAGATTACATGGGGGGAAGATATTTCGAAGAATTGTATGACGGCTCCGCCAAAGCAAAACCGCTTTGTTTTGCCGTGAAATTGCCATACGGAGTTAAATTTGAAAAGGATCGAATTATTTTCCCGGATGGGGCCAATAAAGTCCATGTTACTTTTTCCACGGGAGACATGAGAACTTCTATTCTACTAGCTAACTCGCTAAAGCGCTGCAAAAGAATCTCAAGACCACTTGTAGATGGAAATGCGATGGTACTAAGCAGACTGTATATTGTACCCGAAGTTTATATGAAAACAACTCGCCTTCTAATTCAAATGCTTTCTCCAATTTGCGTACGCACCTATAATGGCAATAAGATCCATTACACTTCTGTAGCTCGGGAAGATTTTGAAAATCAGCTCCGGAAACAACTTGCACGCAAATTTGCGAACAACGACAAAATAACTAAAAGTATGATTCATGAATTTCATTTTTTACCTGTTAAAATGAAGAAAACAGTTGTTCTGCACTTTGGCCAAAAAATTGAGTGCTCAGTTGGAATTGCTGCTATAAATGGTGCACCAGAGCTGTTATGGGAACTATATGAAAATGGGCTTGGGAGCAGGTGCAGTAACGGATTTGGCCTTTTCCAGATTTTGCAACAAGAATACTGATAGGGGAGGTGAAAACTTGAAAGAAGAAAATGAAATTTGCCTGCATCTTAACGATGCCCTATATAATGCTGGGCTTGTTGGCTTGATTCGTGTGTTAGAAGAAATGGATGAATTCAACATAGATGGACCTTGCTTTCGATATGATGAAAAAGGAAGCAGCGTCATTGTCAGGAAAACAGCCTTTTCAAAAAAATTTACAGATGCTTATGTAGATGTTCTCCTGCAACACTATGGCAGCAATACTATGTATATGCAGCTTGTCGCAGCCTTGGAGAACATACAAAATGCAGACAGGAAAAATAGAAATTTTCAAGATAATCTGAAAAAATGTGTGCAACAATTAGGAAAAACAATCAAGCGGCCTTCCTACAAATCCGGATTCGAAATACTAGAAAAGTATTATGGTATCGGATATGATTTTATAGGCACAGCAGACATAATAAAAACAGAAAAAGAACCAGAAAAGCAGCTGAAAATGATCGAAGAGATAACAAGAGAGTTCAAAAATGATGAAGTGCAACATGTGCTAGAACTAAAGGATATTACTTATACCCAGGTACAGAATTACTGGAATGGAATTTCATTTCTTCATAAAAGCAAAAATAAGGAGCCGCTGGAGAAAGCCTTTACCAGTTATTTTATAGAGGCAATTTGGAACGAAAAACCTCGGAAAAAGAAAAAATCGATTCAGTGTTTCCAGTGTGGAAGAGACCTTCCAGCAAGAAGCCCCTCCATGGCTTGGGTTAACCAGACAATGCCGGATATCAAACGTAAGACTGACAGCTTTTGGAACTATAATCCGGATTTCTATCTGTGCCCTTACTGTTCACTTGTTTATGCATGCATTCCGATTGGTTTTACCTCATTTGCCAGTGAAGGCATTTTCGTAAATGACAATAGAAGTATTAGATGCTTGATGAGCGCTAACAATTTCGACAACGTCAGCGACGAACTCAAAAGAGACCCATTTGCCGTAATTATCAATCGATTTGCTTTGAATACAAGAGAAAAACAGGCCCAAAACCTTACCCAGAATATTCAGGTGATCCGTAATTCTCATGGTAATTATCAGGTGAATACTCTTACTGCAGATATGTTAAATGCTTTTATCGCCCTCAAGCCGGTTTTGCAGAAGTTGCTGAAGGCAAACCCATATCTTTTTCACAAAACGCTGGAATATGTACTAAACAGCAGGGAACTTTATGGCTTTTTGACTCTGGAATATCGCAAAGCACTGAAGGAGGGTCAACGGTTTAATATCTATTCGTTAATTTTGGAAGTCCAAATTGAAATGTTTGGGAGAAAGAAAGGAAACGATATGATAAATAGTCGAATGGACAAGAAGGCGAAAGCATATAAGGCTGGGCAAGCACTCAGGGAAAATGTTGAACGTGTGGATCAAAATGGGAAAAGCAGGGCAAATTCCAAGCGATTGGTCGGTGTGACTTATCACCTATTAAATGCGCTTCAAAGCGGTAATTCTCAACTCTTCATGAATACGGTTGAGCGGCGGTATTTGTCGCTGGGACTTGATATTCCGAGTATATTCTTAGATGCCATTGGCAATGATGAGCTGATGCAAATTATAGGCCATGCTTTTGTGCAAGGGCTTAATAGCAGTGAAAGTAATGTGGCTAATAACAAACAAAATAGAAAGTAGGGTAAAACAGGTATGAAGAAAAATGGGCTTACTATTAGCACCGTATTTGAGGCAGAAAGCGGGAATTATGGGGAAGGGACTGGAAATATTATGTCCCTTAAACATATGACGCGTGCTGGTGGGAAGGTTTATACTTATATTTCACGCCAGGCGTTGCGGTACAGCATGATACAGCAACTTCAGTGGGGCAACACTCCGGTGAAAGCGTCTGGTAGCGGGCAGAAAACAGTTGTCCAATTTCAACCGAATGCTTCAATTAGAGAGTATCCCGAGGTTGACCTTTTTGGATATATGAAAACTGGAGATAAAAACTCGGATAATAAAA
>DAIPML010000353.1:0-3032 GCA_036768735.1 Clostridiales bacterium
CACAGCTTTTCTGTAAGCATATTTCTGTTATCATAAACAAACAGCGATATATTCCCGTTCCTGTCGGTTATAGCTGCAGTGTTTCCTGAAAGGTCATAAGAATATGACATTGTTTTGTCATCGGCATCCGTCATGGTTCTTAACATGCCAAATGAACCATAACTGTAGTGTGTGGTTTGTAAGCCTAACCCTTAACATACTATCCTTTTCTGTAAAGATCATTCATAGTTTCTGTATCTCATGTTGGTTTTACTGCATCACAGTGTATTATATTCATAAAAAGAAAACCTGGTTTGCTGTTTTATATGCTTGCCAGGTATTAATTTATTTCTATATCTTTAATGTTTTTTATTGATTATAGTATCTTATAGTAATTATACTAGAACCAGAACGCGGGTCATAATTTGAAGATACCTCACCCCAGAAATACTTATATGGAGGTTTTCCAACATTGTTTAATAACCACTTATCATGTTCATTTTTTTTCTTTAGTTCCTTTTTCTCCGACCAATTATTCCACGTCATTGAACTATCATTACATGTCAAACTAAGATTTACAAAATCAATTATATCCTCTTGGTTAAAATACAAAACTATTGAGAAGCTATCATTTCCAATTAACTGCGGTTTTAAAAAATAACTTGTAAATCCATATGTTTGACAATTCAATACTTCACTAAGTAAATTTGATTTTTCGAATTCATCCTTTTTAAGACCCTTCTTAATTAAAAAGTTATTAATATTAAGTATTATTCCACCATTTTTTATATCAATCATTTTACGCACCTCTTCTACCTGTTTATCATTAAAATAGACTGAATTGGTTCTAGTACATTATCATAGTCTGGAATAAAATATTGGTCAAATCCACCTGAACCATATTGCGGATTGGCTAAAGCTTTTGAATACCCAACAGTAATATCCTGAGTTAATTCGTACTGGGTCATTCCTGGTCTGAACTGAGAATAACTACCTTTACCCACTTGGAGTCCCTGATTCAGCTTAGTTGCATCATTGCCAACCGCTTTCATCACTTCTTCTGTTGTATAAAAGTTGCTCTGTCCAGGTGCTCCACCCCAAACTTTCGTGCCTTTTTTAATTGTTACATTGGTCCAATCATCAACTCCTGGATAAGCTCCACTACCTTGCCACTTCCTTGCCATAGATGCTGCATCAATAACCTTACTCCCTCCCTCAGGTGGCATATTTGTAGGGCTTCCATAACTACTTGATCCTTTGCTGACTATATCAAGAAGCGCTCCATATTTATCAGAAAAACTCGCAAGATTCATTGCTCCTTGTAAAGCTGCCTGCATATCTAAAGCAGATGCTTGAACCATAGGTATACTAGCTGAATAAGCTGGAGCTAAAGTTAATTGGTTACCTTGGATACTGCATTGGTTAAACATGTTCGATAAATTAGAAGCATTCACATTAAATGATGTTGCATAATAATTCCACACTTGGGGTGCATACGCTTCTATCAGCGCAAGTGCCGCACCACCAGTTTGTATGATTACGTACTCCATCATTGCAGCGTTTGCAACAAATTGAAAGCCTTCGCTCATTGCTTCTGGAGTAGCAGCATCAGCAGAAATAATATCAACAAGCTTGCCCCTACTATTCAAATAGTCAACCCATGAATCTGCATCTTTATTCCCATATTCATTCTCTCTAATCGATAAATAATGGTCATAATTATACTCTTTATATCCACCTAGGTATTTGTTTAATGCTTTTGTTGCATGCGGGGCTTTTAGTCTTTCGAAATAATCTCCATTTAATACTTTTAGTTCTAAATCTCTACTGTCAAGTTCAGCACCATGCCTTGTAATTATTTTGAATTCTTCATCATTAAGGCTTAACTCTTCATCGAGTATGTTTCTTCCCTCTTGTATTGCGTAAGCAAATGCTGCTTCAAGCTTGTATTTTTTATTAATTTCTTCTATTGTTACCTTATCAAGCTCATCGTATTTACTATTATAATTGGATATTCCTAATGCTTTTTGGAACCAATTTAGTTTTCCTATAGCATTTGCTTCATTTCTCTGCTCTTCATATATTGCTTCAGATTTGCTTTGTATTTTCTCTTCTATTTTAGATAGCTTATACCCCTCCCAAGTTCCTGCATCATCACCGCTCTTCTTTACAAGATGCTCTACTGTTTCATTTCCCTTTTCAAGCGTCGCAAGTTCTGCTCTGAGCCGTTCTGCATTGGCATGGGCAGCATCCTGCACATTCTTTCTTTGCTGTGCGGTCAGGTTGACGTTTTTCTCTGCGTTCCACCATGTTTCTTTGTTTGTATCAATAAGTTTTATTAATACCTCAACCTTTTTCGAACTATGCCCACTTGGATCTATAAACCTTATTGGGTTGTTATAACAATATGTATATAGATTAAGGCTTAACGGGTTATTATCTTCTCCCCAATAACTGTCCTCTGATATAAACCTGCCGGTGTAAGGATCATAATATCTGGCTCTTAGGTAATATAGCCCTGTTTCATTGTCAAGGTACTCGCCTGCATAGCGTATCGAGCATGCGGCTGTTTCTATTGTAAGGGTGGGGCTTCCGAAGATGTCATAATCGTATTGGTTCTGGATTTCTCCTTCTTGGGTAACGGTCTGTACTGTGTCGCCATGACCGTTGAATAGGAAGTATGAGAAAACAGTCTCATTACTTTCGTTACCGTTATCACCGCTATCATTATAGCTGCCGCTGTCGCCACTATCACCGCTGTCACTATTATCGCCGGTGTCACCGCTATTATCAACTCTGCTACTATACTGCGCTATATAGTTTATGCCCCTCACATATCTTGTTTGAATATTACCTGTGTCATCGTTTTCAAGGAGCACATGCTGCCTGTCATACAGATAGCTTGTGGTTTGTGGTGAATAGTTATTATTGGAGCCTTTAACCACCTTTTGTGTACGTAAATCATCCCCGTTATAGGTGTATTCCACACTTGTGCGGGTTCCGTCTTCTATCTTTTCAACGGCTTTTAGTCTGTTGAAGCCATCAAAGGTGTT
>DAIPML010000354.1:0-3029 GCA_036768735.1 Clostridiales bacterium
CGCCAATCAAAATATCAAGAGCCGCCACTAACTCAGTGTGGTTCACTTGCTCGGTTTCGGCTTTTGCTACTCTACGGGATAATATCGCTGCCGTCATAAATCGTGAAAGCGACAAGGCCTTGGCGGATATCGACAAGCGGCTTGAAGAACTGCAAACGGAGCTATTAAAGCTGGCCACTTCTAATGCGGATTATGCGAAAGTCGGTGATGAAATTCACCGACTGCGTGACCAGAAACAAAAGATGCAGCTTGAAAGTGCTAACCGTGATGAACTCAAAAAGCGCATGGCTGATATGAGCGCATTCCTAAAAAAGCAATCCACCGCCCTCGCTGAATACGACGAGCAGCTTATCCGACGGCTGATCGAAAAAGTCAGCATCTATGAGGATAAATTTATTGTGGAATTCAAGTCCGGCGTGACGGTGGATGTAAATGAATAAAAGCAAAAAATGAGCAAGGCACTCTACAAAACGACAATGTAGGGTGCCTTACTTCATTTTGCTTTAACCTCAAAGATTGATCCCTCTCTGCGGTATCCAAGTTTTTCGTAATACGTATCGACATCACTCATAACATAGACGGGCTGATCCGGAAAGTCTTGGCATACCCGTTCCATTAGGCTTTTTCCAATTTGCCTTCCCCGATGTGTTTTTCTTACGAGCAAATCATATACGTAAACACCAAAACCATCATCTTCCCGACAGCGCGCATAACCGCACACGAGATTTTCATCGCAAGCTATATAAGTTATGCTCGATTCAAGTGCTTTAATGTACTTATCACGACCGGCTTCCCCATGGTAATCACTCCACTCATCTCCCTCATCGATGAGTAAATCAAAAAGCAAAGTTTCATCCGCTTTGCTGTATTTCTTAATTTTCATATATTCACCGCCTATTTTATGCTTTTCCTAAAATCAGAAAGCATGAAAACTGCCTCAAACATTTCATCTGAACGAAGGTCAAAAACAAGAGGAAAGTAATTCAGTTTTCCCATTTGTCTTGAATCCGATATTATTAGTTTAACCTCATTATCAAGCGGAAGACTCAATACATCTGCACGGGATTTTTCAGGGAAATAGATGGTCACCTTGAAAAAGCCGTCCCAAATCGACAGCCAAAAAACGGTTGTTTTATTCTGACCGCCACGAACGCCTGTCCACTTATAGAGTCCTTTTGCCAGCCACGCCTTGCCATCGTTGTAGTAACGCCATTCCAGCTGAATATCGTGGTTTGCAAGCTCATTAATAAACTTTATATAGGCCTTATTCGATTCTCCAAGCGCCTTTGCAATAACCTCACTTGACGGATCTATATCAGGATTTCTAAGTAATTGTTTGGTTGATTTCATAACTTCAGTTTCCGATTTTTTATTATCCATTTCCCACCTATATTTTTTATTCATAAGTAGTGTATCTATATTACAATTCAAGCATAGTCCGTTGTGACAGCAAATAGTAGCTCCGCACTCTGCGCAGCGCCATTTGTCATGTTCCTTCGTTAAGAATTCCTCCATGCCAAATTCGTTGATGTAGTTAAGGTTTTCTATCATGCTCATATGATATTTTGTACGGTAGCGCTTATCCAATGCCTTCAGTCTCTTACAAGGGAAGCTTTCGCATTCATAACAAAACCGGATGCTACCTTTTGCCAGCAATTCGCACGCGTCTCTCATATGCGTGCAGTTTTCTCCCCTCGGAGTGCATCCTGGACAATATTTTTTATGAAACCCTCGTTTGTTAATATCATTTTCCTTGAATTGATACGCAATGCATAAGCTGCAGTTCATCCCGCATGGAGCGATCAATTTTTCATCCATAAATACACCTCTTCATATAACACACATCCAACCCTACCACTCGCGGGGCTATGACATCTAACCTGACCACGCTGACTGTGCTAATTAATTAGGCAAGGCTTCAGCAACAACAATTAAACGCCAACTGTTTTCATTATAACTGTTCATATTATAATCCCCAAAAACCCGAATGTTTGTAAACCCTGCTTGTGAAAGCAGTCTTTTATAATCTTCATCCAGAAGAATTCTATAAACAATATCGTATTGATTGCTTTCTAATCGTTGTGGACTATGGAACAAATCCAAAACATGAATAGTCTGAAACAGGTCATTGTGCTCCTTGACAAATACTCGTGAGAAATCCGGTCTGTTTACGACAACTTCAATTGACGGCAATGTAAGTGTGAAATGCGTTGTTCCTTGTGTTAAAACTAATAACCCTTTTCTGTTCAGCCTGTTTTTCATAGAACGAATAGCTGTCAATAAATCCTCCTCTGTATGTAAATGCGGCAATGAGTTTGTGAGACATACAATTGCATCAAATGTTATATCAAATTCCTGTTCTAAAAACCGAAAATCACATTGATGCAATGGAATATTATAACCTCTCTTTTGTAGATTTTTGTGTGCTACCTCAAGCATAGAATTTGAATAATCTGAGCCCCAAACATTGTATCCGGATTGTGCCAGCATTAATAGATGTTGACCTGTTCCACAAGCACAGTCTAAAATGTTCTTGACACCATGTTCAGAGAAAATTATATTCAGGAATGTTTTCTCATTACCTAAATACTCTTCTATTGCTCCAAATTCGTCATAGTCATAAGCAAATTTCTCATATAAGTCTTTCATTAAATCATTCCCTCCTGTATATAAGGTTTCACTTGTTTTATCACCTGCGATCAGCTTCTATTTATGTTCACATCCAACCTGAACACACAACCTCAAAAAATCTCGAAAAAACATCTAACCTGACCACTCACAAACGCTGACATCTAACCCGACCACTCGCCGAGCGATGACATCTAACCTGACCACTTGACTATCAAAACAGCCCCTTTGGACTTGTTTCCACGGAGCAATATTTTTATGTTTTTCGTTCAATGGGTTTTATACCCATATGTGCTGAAAGCCTTGATATATAAGGGTTTTTCGCACACTCACTCTTTTGCCCTTGTTATCAATACTACCGTCTCGACGTGGCTCGTTCTGGGGAAGAGATCGATGGCCTC
>DAIPML010000355.1:0-2977 GCA_036768735.1 Clostridiales bacterium
CAGTTCCAAATAGCTCTCCCATCGTTCATGAGGAAGCTCACCACTCGCAATCGCTTCCCTGATTGCACAGTCTGGTTCTGTCTGATGATTGCAGTCGCTGAATTTACAGCGTCCAAAGTAATTCTCCACGTCAGAGAATGCTTCACCTAAACCTGTGTTCACATCCCACATTCCAAGCTCACGCATTCCGGGAGTGTCTATAATAATAACACCGCTTGGAAGCATAATCAGCTGGCGGTGCGTTGTTGTATGACGACCTCGGCTATCATCATCTCTGATCTCATTTACCGCCATAATTTCCCCACCGGCAAGTGCATTTACAAGACTTGATTTGCCGACACCTGAGGAACCCAGAAAAACTATAGTTTTACGTGGTTTTAGGTATTCGGAAAGCTGTTCGATGCCATATCCTGTCTTTGCACTAATAGCATAAACACCGACATGAGCAGCTATATTTTCTACCGCCCGGACTTGTTCAGTGAAATCGTCCGTTAAATCTGCTTTAGTTAATACAACAACAGGAATTGCGCCGCTTTGCCATGCAAGAGTGAGGTAACGCTCAATTCTTTTTAAGTTGAAGTCTTGGTTTAGCGAGGCCATAATAAACACATAATCAAAATTTGAAGCGACAACCTGTTCTTTTATAGTTTTGACATAACCGGCTGCATGACCTGAGAAATCATTACGCGCAAACTTGGACTTACGCTCTAATGTTTTAATTATTTGGCTGTCACCGCTGCAATTATATTGAACTAACACAAAATCCCCAGTTGTAGGGAAGCTTTCAATGCCTTCTCCGAAGTATATGCTTGTTTTTAGTCTACCGTAGGTTTGACCATACTCGCAGATTAGTTCATAACGCTCCTTGTGCACTGCCGTAACACGTGCCGGTATACCACTTGCATTTTCCGGTATCATTGTTGGTATAAACCCATAATCTATTAATTTTAGCTTTTCAATATTTTTTATATTCACTATTCGCATCCATCCTTTATCAATTTCTTTTCTTCTTGCCTGCGCTTTTTTTTGTTTTTCATATCATTTTCTTGCACTCTGGTTCGAGGGTTTATCACCCAACTCCCACGAATTTTCTTCACATAATCATATGTGCTTTTCTTTTTTGCCATTTTAATCACTCTCCTTGTATTTCAAAACGATTAAATTCTTTACCTAAAAAAGCATACAAAAAGCCCACAGATAACGACCACCTGCGGGCTCAAAAAGAGACATCATACTGATGTGAGTCTTTTTAGATTGTATGAAAGCAACAAAAAAACACGCTACCATTGCGTGTTGTTACTTGTTAGATACACAATTCGGGCTTATCGCAAGCTCTGCTTGCTAAACGCCCATACCACCTGGTTGCTCGAAAGAAGCTGCATAGGTAACACAAAGAAAACCTGTTATAAGGTATACCGTGTACCTGTGCCAATATTCAGTTAGTCAAAAACCACCTCAACATTTTTGATGGACATTAAGACAACTCCTTTCGTGCAGAATCAAATATTAGCAATATACTGCATCATTTTAATTATATGAACGGTACCAGACATTGTCAACGGGGGATTTTAATTTATAATTAATTTTTACTGGACGATTTCATATGGCCAGTCCACAATACCACCAAAGTCATATACTCCCGTGTATCCCATTCGAACCAGTTCATTGGCAGCCAATGCGCTTCTGCGACCCGTTCTGCAGTATACCAGAATTGTCGCGTTTTTGTCGGGCAATACTGTCTCAGCTTTATCTTTTATTTCACTATCAGGGATTAGCACTGCGTCCCGGATATGCCCCTCATCATACTCAGCCTGTGTGCGTACATCCAGTATTATCACATTGCCTTCGTCAATTCGTTCTTTCGCTTCTTCAGCACTGATTTTTCTGTATTCAGCAGTCATAGCAGTCTCCTCGTCGGGTTCAATTCTTACTGCTGTCACCTGCACGGGATAGCTTTCCCGTATCTGGGGCAGTATTGTTATGGTAACCTTTCGGCCCACTTCCGGCACAAAATCCATTTTCATATTCTTATCGTATCCAACGGTAGCTTTGTCAAAACCCACGGTATCGTTGGTAGTAACCATTATACTGTTTTCGGATACACTTTCAATTACTGCGGAAAAGATAATATAGTCACTTTTCCCACTGCACCCGGAGAGTATCAAAATAAAAAACAAAATGAAAGCAAAAATCCGTTTCATATCCTAAACTCCTCTTAATAATAGTATTTGAGGTTTAAGTTAAC
Organism: Clostridiales bacterium; assembly: GCA_036768735.1. Classification (GTDB taxonomy): domain Bacteria; phylum Bacillota; class Clostridia; order DSM-8532; family DSM-8532; genus JAAYGP01. The sequence goes on from DAIPML010000355.1 coordinate 2,246, forward strand.
AGATTTCCAGTTACAAACCTCATTATAAACCAACATTTTACCTTAAATTAACTGAAATTCACTCGATCTTGTATTAATATTTATATAATGCTTAAGTCCCTATGGGCAGAGTAATAAAAGCTGCACATAGCAAGGCATTTCAGCAGAATACAGCTTGTTTTGCAAAGTCGTATACATAAAATATATTACCACAGTTTCCGCTTCTCGACACATGCTGGTAGTAATTACATAACAGGAGTAATAATTGTCTTGACCGTTACCGAAGAATCATATATCAGGAATTTGTACGATAATGGTTGCCGGATCGTTTTTTATATTGAATATGTTCCGATAACAAAAAATACCGAAGTTCTTGCTCCGACCGATACAGAAAGGGAGCAATTGGAAAAAGCAATCAACGTACTGCGGAAACAAAATGACGATGTGATTTTCATATCCTTTCCTGGAGATGAGAAATCGACAGGTGGCTGCCTTGCGGCCGGAAGGGGATTTTTTCACATTAATCCGGTCGGAGATGCGGAGCCTTGTCCGTTTTCACCCTATTCCGATACTAATCTGCTGAAAACCGGATTGCTGGAAGCGCTTGATTCCCCGTTGTTTCAAAAACTGCATGCCAGCGAGCTGCTTCTCCAGGAGCATATCGGAGGCTGCACACTTTTTAGCCACCACAAAGAGATCACGGATATGCTGTAAAACAGGTTTTAGAGATTTTAGAAATAGAGGAACTTATAT
>DAIPML010000356.1:0-2971 GCA_036768735.1 Clostridiales bacterium
TGCCGATATTACAGCTTCCAAAGAAGCCATGTCCTCAACATTTAAGACAGAAACATCCCTGTCTATTTTTTTGATAAACCCGCTTAATACTTTTCCGGGTCCGATTTCAATAAAAGTATCCACACCCTTTGCGATCATTGTGCGAACGCAATCCTCCCACATGACACATCGGGACACCTGATTAACTAACGATTCTTTAACATAAGCTTCTGAATGGACTATATCGCCGGTGACATTTGCAAGAACAGGCACTCTCATTGGATTAATATTAACACTTGCAAGCTCCTCTTTTAACCTTTCACCGGCAGGTGCGAGCATACTGCAGTGAAATGGAGCGCTTACCGCTAACGGAACAGCCCTTTTTGCTCCCTTATCAAGAGCAATGGCAGCTGCTTTTTCTACTGCCTTAACTTCACCTGATATTACGATTTGTTCGGGACAGTTGAAGTTAGCAGGCTCAACAATACCTTCGCCTTTTGCCATAGAACACGCTTCGAAAACAGTTTCTCTATCAAGACCAAGTATAGCTGTCATTGAACCCACGCCAAGAGGAACAGCTTCTTGCATAAATTTGCCGCGTTTTCTGACCAGCCTAACAGCATCAGCGAATGAAAATGTTCCGGAATAGACATGGGCTGAATATTCACCCAAGCTTAAACCTGCAGCATATTCAGCGGTTATTCCTTCTTTCAAAAGAGGCTGAAGACACGCAATACTTGCAGTTACTAATGCGGGTTGGGTGTTTTTGGTAATTTTAAGAGTTTCGTCATCACCATTGAAAACCATGTCTTCTATATCAAAACCAAGTGCACTTGAGGCTTGTTTAAAAATTTCTGTCGCCTCTGTATAATGATTACAAATATCTTTTGCCATTCCAATATGCTGTGCTCCCTGCCCTGAGAATACAAATGCTATTTTTGACATAAAAACCTCCGTATGTAATAGACTGAGTTTTGATTCTGCGGCTATAACACAATTTGATAAAATTTGGTTAATTGTAATGTTTCTTGCCAACCAACAAATCACTTCGCTACTTGTTGGTTGCAATGGAATCAATTTTTCACTTCCCCCAAGACAGGCATAGAGAGCCACATGTTAAGCCGCCTCCAAAGGCAACAAAAACAAGTATGTCACCCTTTTTGAGTTTACCGTTTTTTGCAGATATGTCTAGGGCAACAGGTATAGATGCTGAAGAAATATTCCCTGTATCCTGTAATATAACACATATCTGTTCGTCATTAAGACCAAGGCGTTTGGCTGCTCCGTTAATAATACGTAAATTTGCTTGATGTGGTACTACCATATCAACGTCGTTAATAGAAATACCCGCTTTTTCTAGAACAAGGTTTGTTGCATCAGTCATTGCTCTGACGGCAAAGGCGAACACCTCACTGCCGTCCTGCCATATTGTGTGCTCCATACCTTCTCTTCTTTTTTTCTTTTCGTCTTCGGAAACAAAACAGCAGGGTATTGTGATACTATGACCCAGATCTCCGAAAGACGCAATATAGCTTTCCTTAATGCCATATTCTTTATCAACCTTTCCCAGAACAATTGCTCCGGCAGCATCGCCAAACAATATACAGGTGCTTCTGTTTTTCCAATCCACTATACGGCTGAGAGCTTCATTCGAAACTATTAAAATATGCTGATAATATCCTGTTTGAATAAACTGCTGCGCAATAGTCATTGCGTATATAAACCCAGTGCATGCAGCATTAACATCAAATGCCGCAGCATTTTTTGCGTTTATTTCGCCTTGAATCAAACAAGCCATAGAGGGAGAAAGATAATCCGGTGCCTCAGTTGTGGCAATAATAAGATCAACATCCTCCGGGGTGATTCCAGCATCGCTGATAGCCTGTTTTGCAGCAATAGCCCCCATTGTATATGATGGAACATCCTCTTCTAAAAGATGTCTTTCCTTAATTCCTGTACGCCTTGTTATCCATTCGTCTGTAGTATCAACCATTGTCTCAAGAGTATGGTTGCTAATTATTTTATCAGGTATATATTTCCCTGTTCCAATAATGCCTACATTAAAATCAAGCATTAAATTTTACCTCCATAGTTGAAAATCGATCACGAATTTGATCAATAAAAGCACTTTTTGTAACATTACACGCATTTAATATTGTGTTTCGAATAGCTTTTGCTTTGCTGTTTCCATGACATTTAAACACAATTCCGTCAATGCCAAGTATAGGAGTGCCACCTATAACTTCCGGGTCTACACTGTCTTTTAGTTTTTTAATATGAGCTTTAACAAGTAATGCTGAGATTTTTGTAAACAAATCGCTGTTGAATATACGTTTAATATTTTGGAAGAAATATTTGCCTGTGCCTTCCATCATCTTAAGCATAGCATTCCCCGTAAATCCGTCACATACTGCTACATCAACCTTGCCTTCAGCAATATCTCTGCCTTCTATATTGCCTATAAAGTTAACTCCGCATTTTCTTAAAATAGGAAGTGTTTCTTTGAGAGTTTCATTGCCCTTTTCATCTTCTGTTCCTATATTGACAAGCCCAACACGAGGATTCTCTTTTTTCATCATCTGCTGCATATAAATTGAACCCATTATAGCAAACTGGGCATAATTTATTGGTCGGCAAATGGTGTTCATCCCCGCATCTATTATCATTGTTCCGCCCGTAAGAGAAGGTACGATTGGAGCAAGTGCAGGTCTTGATACGCCTTTTATTCTTCCGGCAATTAATAAGGTACCTGCGAGCAATGCACCTGTACTACCTGCTGAAATGAAGACTATACCGGGGTTTTCTCTTATTTTGTTCAACCCAATAACCATTGAAGAATCTTTCTTATGGCGTATAGCTTCTGTTGGCTTATCATCATTGGATATAACCTGTGATGCATTCGTTATTATAATGCGTTCATTCATAAAGTTATATTTTTTTAATATTCGATTTATTTCATTCTCTGCTCCTATTAATTCAATCTCAAAGCCTT
>DAIPML010000357.1:0-2967 GCA_036768735.1 Clostridiales bacterium
TTGTAAAAATAACTTTTATTTTTTACTGCTCGGTTTATTTGAGGGCTAATATAGTTATTTTCATTTGTCAAGAGAGGTTTGAAAATTAATTAATCGTTGTCCATCATATTTGAAGTATATATAATGACATTCTATGACATCACTTTCGATTGGATAAGTTGTCTTTGCAAACGACCTATCTAAAAGATCATCCGGCATAGCGCAAGCAACACGAATCTTTAGGTTTTTGGGTATTTTGCCTTTAAATCCAAATATCTTATACCAATATTCTCCACTGTCCGATCGCAAAAGTTCACGAATAAAAACAGCATATTGAATTGCTTGTTTTAGCGCATCTTTTGGAGGCTCCTTAAAATTATTTTCGTCTTTAACTTCAATAATAGTTAAGTAAGTAGAATGACTTCCGCCTCCTGTTCTCGTCAAAATATCTATTCCTCCGCCGTTTTGCTTGGCATATTTCAACGGTTTTTTATGGTCACTTGCGCTAATAGGTGTAGGCATTCCAAATCTTATCCCACAAAATTTTACTGGCTGAATGCCGAGCATTTGTTTATCCTTACCGTTCCGCTTCGAGAACTCTGACAATAATAAGCTTTCTACATTGTGCTCTTCATTCCCTTTGTTGTTGGCATTATTTCTAGTATTTTCTCTGTTTCTGAAAAAGCTTCTGAATCTTTGTGCATCAGGTTTATTCCAAATAATATCATTCAATTCAATTTTGCAATTAAAATCTCGTAGATTTTTAGCGCTTTTCCCTTTTGTAGATATAGTAACATCGTTTTGAGTTGCTTTCAATATTGCTACACTTTGCCCACGATATCTGACATCTAATAATAAAATGTTCCACGCGCCTTTTGCGTTAGTAGTCGAAATATAATAACGAAGTGGGGCGTGTTCATAAAACTTTCGTCGATTCGCTTTTATATAATTAGTATTTGAAAGCATAGCTTGGGCGTAGTCTTTATATCGTTTTACCCATTCTGTCTTATTATCTGAAAGTAGAATTTGAGTTTCCTTGATTGTGGTTTCAATATCCATTTTCTGTTCCCTTTTCTTGTTTTTTAGACTATATAATACTCTCTTGTATCTTAATTACCCCCTTCAATTCATCATCTTTCAAATGCCGTTTAATACTCTCAGCTTCTACTTCTCTGAAAGTCTCTGGAAATACTATTTTTAGAAAGTAAGCCATATCCATTTGATTTCTTGGTTTGAAGAAATTCCAGATATTCCATCCGAAATGACGAAGATCTATGGCAGACAACTCTTTAGTTTTAATCGGTTTCAATTCTTTTGCATCCAACTTATTGATGTATATCTGTACATTTCGGATAAGTATTTCTAGGTGTTCATCGAAAATATAAAGAGCGAAAGATTCTCGGGTATAGTTCAATGCAATATTCAATTTTTCTTCCTGCTCCTTCATTATATTTTGTTGCTGTTTGTCCCTGATTTCCTCTAAAGAAAGTTTTTCCAAGATATTGGCATTTTCATCCGATTCAAGAGCATTGGCTTGTCTTTTCTCAATTCTCTTTTTTAAATAAGGAATTTTAGATAACCCTTTCCCAATCCAAGGCAACATCAACCCCTGCAAAAACACATGAATACTCAAATAGATTACGACCTGAATAGCAATGACTACAATAAAAACCATGAAGGCTGTAAAGCTGTCAAACCCCATTGCCGTAGCGGATAGACGTGCCAGCGTAGCAATTATCAGGGCGACACATGCAACTATCACGTACAAAATAATATGTTCCAGAAGATTGTTTTTCATGTCTTTAGGTTTATTTCGTTCAACTTAATGGCTTGTGCGGCCTTTTCTTTCTTCTCATCAACCACTTTTGCATAAATTTGGGTGGTTTTCACATTGGTATGCCCCAGCATCTTGCTTACTGTGTATATATCCGTCCCATTGGATAGCTGGAGAGTGGCATACGTGTGTCGGAAGCAATGGAACGTGATTTTCTTTGTAATTCCGGCAGCTTCAACCCAACGTTTCAATGGTTGGGAGATCCATGCGGGATCGGGTAAATCTTCAAAAACAAGTTGTTCCGGTAGACCTTGTTTTCCACAAAGTTGTAATGCCTGTTCGGAAATGGGCATATATTCTACCCCTTTAGTCTTCTGTTGGGTGAAATTCAGTCTTGCTTGTTTGCCCTCAATTTGTATTTCTTTCCATCGCATTTTCTGAATATCACAATGGCGTAAGCCTGTAAGAGCCGAAAATAAGGCAGCCCGTTTGAGAACATCCCGCTCACAAGGCGTACTGGCAAGGGTATTGAGTTCTTCTACAGTCAGGTATTCCCGACGTGATTCCTGTTCCTGTATGCCTTTGATCTTGGCAGATAGATCAACCGTCAAATACCCGTCGATAAATGCTTGTTTGAGTGCGGCTTTGAAAATAGAAAAATAAGTCGCAGCCGTATTCCGCGAGATAGTGCCACTTTTGTTACCACCACGTGGAGCCGAAGAAAGATATGCTTTAAATTCTTCAGCCATTCGATTATCTATCTGAGAAAACAGAAGTAAATCTCCTGCGTATAATTTCAAGTGTTCGTAGGTACGCTGCCAATTGGTTTGAATGGATCGCGAACTGTTGGCATGACGTTTAGTGGATACATTTTTGAAGTATTCAATAAAATTTTGCTGCAACCTTTCTCTTTGTACGGCTTGTGCGCTTTCGGTATCGCTGTACAAATCCGCATTGTCATATTCGTGTTGGCGGAGCTTGCGAATACCATCGGCATATAACATCGTTTCCTGGTCTTTTTCGCTTCGACAGATGATCACTCCATTGTCATCTCTCTTTGGTTTATAGGTTTTCGTTCCGGCTGCATTGGAACGGGCTGTACGCTTCTTATCCCATTCAACAGTCGTTACAATGCGGTTGATATATTCCCGAATCCGTTGTGGAGTTTTCTTGCCCGGAACAAAGACAGGATAACTTTCCAAGTAAACATACCA
>DAIPML010000358.1:0-2945 GCA_036768735.1 Clostridiales bacterium
TGTGCGAGGGCTGAAACCACGAAGTTGCATGTCTTTGAGCATTTTGTCATGAAGGTTAGACAAAAAACCACTCTCCTTTAAAGATGATACTTATCATTTTAAAGGAAAAAGTAGAAACAGTGCGGAAACTTATGTTGTGAATATCATGTAGTTGTGGAAAGTTGCAGAACCTTTATCTTGATAACAAAAGCCACCGCGAAGCGGTTTAGTTCAACACGGCATTGCCGCTTCGGGTCGCGGAAAGTCAACTCATGATGTCGGACAAGCAAGTTGTGCCATGAAGTAGACGCGACCCCATCGATTCGCTAACCGAGTCGGCGGGGTGGGTAGATCGAAGGGGAATGCCCGCCTTGTAACCTCATCGACGTCGGCAATGCCAAACGTTAGCTGCAATCGGACGCAGAGGACGCGACATCGTGTCGCGAATTTTTAAGATTGTCTATGAAGACATTAATATTTCTGAAATGGTTTAGTACTTTTTAATTTTATTTCGTATAAAGTTATGATAGAAATGTTGAGAACACCTAAAGATGTTATATTGATTTTCTTGAGGAGGTCTTTGTATTGAAACATAAGTCTGTAAAAATTGTGGCAGTTGTTCTATTGCTTTCCATGGTATTAAATGTGGTTTTGTTTTTAAAGTTAAAAGGTCAGCCTTGGCACATTGACTTTTCGAATGCTAATTCCAGAGACACGTATTTTACAATTCACAGTGTTAAGCAAGCACATAATATAAGTAGAGGTAAAGGAATCAAAGTTGGTATTTTAGATCATTATTTTGGGTATGAAGAGCATAAGGATTTATATAAGAATGCAATTGATTTTCTGAATAACTCTGAGTCATTGAATAAAATTAGTGAGCATGGCTATTGGATGGCAACTGTTTTAAGAGAGATTGCACCAGAATGTGAAATATACTGTTTTAATACTTTAGACAGCAGTAACGAGGATAATAAAGTTACTGCTATGATAAAAGCAATAGATTGGGCTATTGAAATTCATATTGATATTTTGACGTATTCTGATGCTCCAATATCTGAAAGAAACAGGCAAAGGTTTGATGAAGCTGTAAACAAAGCTGTGAAATATAATATAGTAACTACTTTTATACATTATGATAATCCAAATAATTTATGGATTAACGGAATGTTTTCATCAAGTGATATGAATAGTAAAAGGGAGCCAGATTTAAATGTTTTGCATTATGATTATAATTCCCTGCGAATGAACAATTATGAAAAATATCTGAAGCTGAAAAACAATATAAGCGGCGGTGACAATATTCCATACTTTTCACTTTCTTCTACATCTCCGGTTGCAGCGGGTTTTCTAGCAATACTTAAAGGTGTGAATAATAAGCTTGCTCCAAATGATTACAAAGACATACTAATAAAGACAAGCTATAAAATGACGTTCAAGGATCCCTTCACTTTTAAAGAAGCGGAATGTCCATATGTTGTAGATATGGAGGAAGCTGTAAATTATATTAAGGAATACAATAATTGAAGTATAAATGCGTTTTTGATTTATAAATGTCAAAATTGAGCTTTAAATGGAGAGTAAAAGGAGTTCCCATCCGTGGTCGCTTCTGAATCACGGGGCGTCCGATATCAGCTAACAACGGCTTCCCACAAGGGCTCGAGAGTATACACATGAAGTAGGTCTCTGTAGAATGTGCATGAAGAAGGGCTCTGTGAATCCAGTTCAGGAACGTCGTGAAGCCAAACCGTTATAGGAAATGATGATGTCGGAGTTGTTTTAGGTGTCTTGTTTGATAAAAAGAATTGTTGTACAGATGGAAAAGATGCTTTAGAAGTTATTTATAACGTACTTGTAAATTATGTTTAGAAAATTTAAATTTTATGAGGTGTAGGGTTGAAAAAAATACTAATAACAATAGGAAAAGTGTTTGGATTTTTTATCTTGTGGGCAATCTTTATTTCTATTTGCTCAATGGATTTTTTAGACAAGCCACCACTTGTTCAAGAGAATTCAGCAACAAGTAGATTGTGGTGGGAATTAACACCACTTACTATGACAATAATAGTTACATTAATATTTGAAAAAGGAATTGAAAAGAGGCAAGTTCATGTTAAATTAATTGAGAAACCATTCAGAGACTTGATTTTAGGAATATCTTTAGGAGTTATTTGGCTTGGAGCAACTGTATTGATTTTAAAGTGTTTGGGAGTTATATACTTTGAAAATAAGAATGATATAAAACATATGTGGATATGGGCTATTGCAGTATTTATAAATGTTATAATGCAAGAATACCTTGTAAGGGGATATATTTTCCAGACTATTAAATCTAATCATAATATTATTGCTGCAACTATTGTAAGTACTCTTATTTTTACGGCATTACATCCCGGAGCTTTTGAAGTTGGAATTATTGGGGTATTAAATGTTTTAACTATGAGTATTTTTGCTTCATTATTGCTTATTTATACTAAGACTTTAATAGCACCAATCATTGTACATTTTATTTGGAATGCAGTTGGTTGCCTGTATCTAGGGGGAGTTTCATTGGCAGATGATTATCCACATCTATGGAATTGTACTCTTGCAGGAAACAAATTATTTACGGGAGGAATAGCTAGAATCGAGGGAAGTATTGTGGTTTTGATTATGAATTTTATTATGATAATAATTGTTGGGGTGATTATGTTTAGAAGTAGATATTCTAATCAAAGTAAATAAGTATTTTGTTGTAAATTAATTTAAAGTTAGGACATGTATTAAGGATTGTAGAGGCGATAAGCGTCATCACATCCTATAACAATGAGTTTACGGTTCCGCTACACTTCACCCAAATTCCTGAACCTAAGCCAGGTCTGGCTAAGGTTCAGACACTTCGTAAACTTGGAGACGTTAGTGCGCCAAGCGAAGCCTGGCGGTTCTGATAGAGCGAAAGTCTTTATCCGGTAAGGGCTAACCACCCG
>DAIPML010000359.1:0-2939 GCA_036768735.1 Clostridiales bacterium
GAGCAATCATATTAATAGAATTTCTAGAATTGAGGGTATTTATATGAACGAAAAAATTAAAGCAGTAGCTGTTACAAACGAAAAAAAAGTTGAAATTATAGAGATAAACAAACCTATATTAAAACCAAATCAGGTTCTTGTAAAAGTAAAAGCATGTGCTTTATGCACATATGAGCAAAGGGTTTATACCGGTGTTAAGAAAATGCCCTTGCCTTTTATAGGAGGCCATGAAATTGCAGGTGAAATCGAGCAAATTGGCAGTGATGTCGATTCTTCAAAATATAAACAGGGCACAAAGGTTGCAGGCAGGATTCTGTATAAATGCGGTGTTTGTTATTATTGCCGTCGAGGTAAAGAAAACCTATGCGTTGATGTAAACAAGCAGTTAATAACCGAACCTGGAATTTCAGGTATAGGTGGTTTAAGTCAATACATTGCTTTGGATACAACGCAGATTTGGATGCTACCGGATGACATGTCCCTTGAAACAGCTTCATTGACAGAGCCTGTCGCCTGTATAGTAAACAGTATTTGGCAGGGAAACCCGCAATTGGGCGATGATGTTGTTATAATCGGCGGCGGAATCATGGGGATGCTTCATTTACTATGCCTTAAGCTTCAAGGTACTCGAGTCATTATTAGCGAACCGGATGAAAAACGTAGAAATCTTGCTATTGAGTTAGGATGCGATATAACTATAAATCCTTTTACAACAGATCCTGTCAAAGCGGTTAAAGATCTAACCGGCGGCAGAGGCGCAGATGTTGTGTTCAACACAACTCCTATTTCATCAGTTTCCGAGCAAGCTGTTCAAATGACGGGCAACATGGGGCGTTGTGTAATGTACAGCTCCCAGCACCCTGATGTACCGATTAAGATAAGCACTAATTGGCTCCACAACTCAGAAGCCATTATAACCGGTGCTGTGAGCCCCAGTGTCCGTTCTTTTGATACCGCCGTCAATTTGCTATCGAAAAACATTATAAATCCGGGAAAGCTGATATCCGGTGTCTTTAATTATACTGAGGCTGCCCAAGCATTTGAAGAAGCTATAAAACCAGAGACATTTAGGATTATTGTTAAATTTGATTAAAGGAGAATTTTTTTATGAAGCTTCAGGGAAAAGGTGTATCTTCAGGGATTGCCATTGGACCTATCAGGTTATTCGAAAAAAATGTAATAACTATTCCTAAATATAAAGCCACAGATACGGAAAAAGAAATTGAGCGTTTCCAAGTAGCCCGCTCTAAAGTAATTGACGATTTAAACGCTTTGACTGAAAAGATGATAAAAATAGAGGCAAACGATGCTGCTGAAATTTTGGAAGCCCACAGGGAGATTCTTAATGATGAGGCAGGCTTTGTAGCACCTGTTATTGATAGAATAAGAAATGATAATGATAATGCAGCATTTGCGGTTGCTTTTGTGCTTGATGAAATAGCAGAAATGTTCCGTTCAATGGATAATGAGTACATGAAAGAGCGTGCTGCAGATGCTGAGGATCTAAAAGATTCCATGAACTCTTATATTCTTGGCATAAAAAGAAAAAGTCTCTTAAAAACCATAGAAAAGAGCATTGTAACCGCGTTTGATCTTACCCCTTCGGATACTGCAGGTATGGATCTTTCATTGGTGGCGGGCCTTATGACCCAGACCGGCGGAATAACAAGCCATACTGCAATAATGTCAAGAACTTTGGGAATCCCTGCTGTAGTCGGAGCTGAAAACCTTTTGGAACATGTTAACGATGGGGATATGGTAATTTTAGATGGAGAAACGGGCGAAATTATTATAAACCCTGATAGTACGCAGCTTAACTTCTACTTGAATCTGCAGTCAGAGAATGATGAACGAAAAAAAGAGCTTACCCAATATATAGGTAAGCCATCTGAAACAACCGACGGGCACGTTGTAAAGCTTGAGGCAAATATAGGAACTGAGCAGGACGCAAAAATGGCTGCTCTTCATGATGCAGAGGGTATCGGTCTTGTCCGTACAGAATTCTTGTATATGAAAAGGCAGGAGCTGCCTTCTGAACAAGAGCAGTTTGAAGCTTATCGCTCTATTTTAGAAGCCGTAGGCAAGAAGCCGGTTATTTTCAGAACTCTTGATGCCGGTGGTGATAAAGAGTTACCGTATCTTAATCTTGAAAAAGAGGACAACCCATTTTTAGGTTTCAGAGCAATACGAATTTGTCTTAAATACCCGGAAATCTTTAAGACACAGCTTAGAGCACTACTAAGAGCCAGTGTTTATGGGAACTTGCATATTATGTTCCCTATGATATCCTCTATTGACGAGTTCCGTGAAGCAAAGAAAATATTTGAAGAAACCAAGGCTGAGATGTCATCATCCGGTATTCTTCATAAGGCACGTATTCCTTTGGGTATTATGGTAGAAATACCTTCTGTCGCTGTTATGGCAGATATTTTTGCCTGGGAGGTTGATTTTTTCTCTATCGGGACAAATGATCTGGTTCAATACACCCTTGCAGCCGACAGAGGTAATCCAAAAGTATCTGAGATATCTTCAGCCTATCATCCTGCAGTGCTCAGCCTCATTGCAAGAACAATTGACGCCGCAAAGAAAAATAATATCCCATGTGGTATGTGTGGAGAGGCAGCAGGTGATTTAAAACTAATACCTCTTTTGATTGGTTTTGGTCTGAAAGAATTTTCTATGAGTTCCTCAACCATTTTAGAGGCAAGAAAGCTTATAAACAGTCTGTCATATGAAGAGTGCCGGAAAATGGCTGTTAGGGCGCTGCATCTTACAACAGTGACGGAAGTAAAAAATGAACTAGAGACCTTTAACATGTAAAATATTCTAAGATTAAAACAATGTGCCTAAAATTTGCATTTGAAATACAATAACACATATATTAAAAGTGAACTCGTTCAGCTAAAGCTGAACATCACGCGTTTTTACGAAGTAAAATA
>DAIPML010000360.1:0-2900 GCA_036768735.1 Clostridiales bacterium
GCTATGACTTTTAGTCAGTAATCCATTGTCTATCGAACATAGGGTTGGTGTAATGTAGCGAACTGTATTGCTAACAGATAAATTACCGCAAAAGATAAAGAATACTGAACTAACGATATAATCATTTTAGTGAAATTAGGTTCCAATACAAGACTGAAAACGGTGTACATAAATTGTATACCTAATAGGAACCGTTGTTTAAAGAATGTGGAGGGAACGGAACATGAAAGTATATATTGTTTCAGATTTAGAAGGGGTGGCATGTGTATTCTCGCGCAGAGAAGGATATATCAATGCTATGGAATATGGCACTATGGAGCTTGTAGCCATTTGTGAAAGACTCCTTGCCAATGGAGTTGATGAAATACTTATTAATTGTTTTCACATCATGGAGTATCATAAATTCCCAAAACAAGTCCGCTTTTTTCATTCGGAACCAACTCATGATTTTTTTACACCATGCATGGAAGAAGGCTTTGATGTGGCAATGATTACAGGTATGCATGCAATGTCGGGAGGTGTGGACAAGGGAAACTGGAGGCATACAATTTTACCCCCTCCTATTTCAAGGGCATATTCCGGTATTGAAGAAATGAGAATCAATGGTAATCCGGTTGGAGAAGCTGGAATAATTGCCATGTTTTCAGGTTTGCATAATGTGCCAGTTGTATTTCTGTCGGGAGAGCATTATGCGTGTGAGGAAGTAAAAAAGCTGATTCCCGGTATAGAAACTGTGGAGACCAAAAAAGGTCTTAGCTTTTATAGCGCTGTTTCAAGGCACCCTCTGGCCGTTGCAGAAGAGTCTTCAGAAAAAGCTCTTAAAGCTCTCAAGCTTAAGGACGTTATAAAGCCTATAATCATAGAAAGCCCCGTCACCATTGAAGTTACGTATACTTTTGCGCAGAAAGCAACGGATGCCATTGCTACAATTTCAAAGGCTAAAAGGGTTGACGAAAGAACGATTAGTGTCACATATAAGGATTTACAGGCACTAAAGGATAACTTCGGATGCATGCGAGCACCGGAGGACGAGCTACATCAGAAGGATTTAGGGTTCAGCCATGTTACAGGATTTATGACAAGAACAGGTGTTGAGCCATATTTTCCGAGCCCGACATCCCAATATCCGGGACAAGTGGATTTTGCCCTGACCGGATGGGGTAATAAATAGAAAGTGCGGAATGTTCAAATGTTTAACAGAGATCTATATCTTGATTTTTTAGCGAAGAAAAATAAACGTCCGCTATTCTCATGTATGTGGGAACCGATGATCAATCCTTCAGATGAGATTATTAAGCTTGCAAGGGAAAATAACTTAATACATCCGGAAGATGTACAACCACTGCATATTTTGAATATTGCCAGATCTGTACTCAAAACGCTACTTGACCTAAAGGGGGATCTGCCTGTGGCATTACAGGCATCAGGCGGACATCAATGGCTTGAAGCGATATGCGGGTGCAAAATAATGGCCTCAAATGGGCAGATTTGGGCATCTAATAACGGAGAAAATACATTGGATGGATTTCTTAACCTTCCGGTATCTGTTGAGTGGGAGGAAAAGCTCATTTCATGCCATGAAGAGATAGTACAGTTTTCAAAGGGAATTTGCTTTGCAGCATTACCGGTTTTACATGGACCAATTGATATACTGAGTGCATATTTAGGAACAGAGAATTTGGCATATGCCTTTTACGATGAGCCTGACAAATTAAAGCGTGCAATTAAAAAGGCGGGAGACGTGTTTATAAGAGTGGGGAAAAAGCTTGTAAATGCTCTGATTCCACATGAGAAAGGTTATTGCGGGAGGATGTATATTTATACAAAAAAACCATGTATAACCCTACAGAACGATAATAGTTATCTGGCATCGCCTGAAATGTTCAAAGAGTACCTTGAGCCAGTAGAACAAAGCATAATTAAAAGCTTTCCTTCTACAGTTTACCATATGCATAATACCTCACTACACCTTGGCAATATAGTTGCGGACTATAAAATGGATGCTATTCAAATGTCTGTTGATCCCGGCGGAATACCTCTGGAAAAGCAGATCGATGTTTTTGAACAGATGAAGGAGAAGACGCCCTTGATACTGTCTTGCTGGAGCTTTGAGGATATGGAATACCTTCGCAGTAATTTAACACCGCAAGGGTTGGCATTAACGTATATTCCAGAGCCTGATGGGTGCACTATAAACAAAGATGGAGCTTTCGACGAATTTGGTCTGTGGCAGGAGATGTATGATAACTGGATAGAATCATATAGCAATAAAAATATGTCTTCCAATATATGAACTACAGAAAAAACATAAATCTCTATTTTTTTATTAAAATAGCTACTGTATATTTTAAATATGAATAGTCCACCTATTATGCAATTTTAGTAGAGTTGAGTTTACATTTGTATAACATTGAAAAAGAATAATGTTAAATTATTTTTCAATAGATTTATCAAATGCTCGCGGTGCGATACACAAAATGCGCAAGGAAGCGCTAAAGGTTCATGGCGTATTTTGCAAGCAAAAACACGGTTTGTCGTACAATTCGCTTAAGCGCTCATTAAAATAGAGTAAACCAGATGGCTTGACCGGTTGTAGTATCAAAAGATTGTTGACATTTTGATATATAATCATTATACTAGAAGTAGATTGTTGAACATCCAACAACAAAGCATAAAAAGAATGTTGTTTGTCTAAATAAAGTTTTGCCCTATATCTGTTGGTTAGCGGGTGATTTAGATTATCATAGCGATTCAAGCTATTTAAAATATTCGGGATATTCAGGTGGTTAGGTGATTAAAAATCCCTATGCAAACACTTGACAAACGCCCGTTAGTTTAAAAATAAACATGGAGGAATTGAAATGGATAAGTTGGCTTTATACGGAGGAAAACCTGTTATT
>DAIPML010000361.1:0-2892 GCA_036768735.1 Clostridiales bacterium
CGGGGCAAGGGTCCCGAGTGTATAACATCCAATGTCACCGGACACGGTAAGCTTATTTTTTTTCAATGTATAAAATACTCCTCGGTGAGGACAACCAGGGCAAAGCACCGGAGGCCTTACCGGAACATTCTCGTTAAGATTGTTATATATTTCTTCCTTTATTCCAAGAAGCTTTTCCCGTAATAGGTTAGCACTGTATTCACCGGTAACAGGTAGCTTTTCTTTCCCTGTGCATGAAATGCCCTTCTCCTTTATATAGCTTTCGACAAACGGATCCAGCTCTTCAATCACATAAAGAGTTTTCACCTTTGATGCAAATTCTGTTATTAATTTTTCAGGTAGTGGATAAACCATACCAAGCTTTAAAAAGGAAGCATCTTTAAAAACTTCTTTTGCATATTGATATGAAATTCCACTGGTGATAATACCAACATCTTTGCTGCCCCAAGTAATACTGTTGAGGTCTGTTTTATCAGCAAACTCCGCAAGCCTATTCATTCTATCTTCTACTATAACATGACGTTTTTTTGCCATCCCAGGCATCATAACATATTTGTTGGCATCCTTATTATAGGGCTTTAGCGGCACATTAACTCTGTCTTCAAGCTCCACAAGGCTTTGGGAATGAGAAATTCGTGTGGTTAACCTGATAAAAACCGGTGTGTCAAATTCTTCACTAAGCTTAAGAGCTTTTTTGAAATATTCTTTACATTCACTGCTGTCGGAAGGCTCAAGCATCGGAACTTTTGATGCTTTGGCATAATGACGGCTATCCTGCTCATTCTGGGAGCTATGCATTCCCGGATCGTCAGCAACACATATAACAAGCCCGCCATTTACTCCGGTATATGAAACAGTAAACAAAGGATCGGCAGCAACATTAAGCCCGACATGCTTCATTGAGCACACCGAACGTGCACCGGCATAAGAAGCACCAATAGCAACCTCAAGAGCCACCTTTTCATTTGGTGCCCACTCAGAATATATTTCATCATATTCTGCAATTTTTTCAGTAATTTCCGTACTTGGTGTACCGGGATACGCAGATGCAACTGTGACTCCTGCCTCGTATGCACCACGCGCAATCGCCTCGTTGCCAAGCATTAATTTTTTCATTTATCTATTCTCTCCTCACTTTGCATATTTGATTTAACTATATTAACTCAACTTTCCCACAGTATTTTAGGGCTATCCTTCTTGGGAGTGCGTTCCAGTGGGTACGCACCTGTATTGGGCGCTTGCCTGCACAGCAGGCTACCGACGGCGGTGTGACATCACACCTCAGCATGTCGGTACCAGCGCCTCAAAATACTACTCGCAAGCTGAGGTGGGAAAGTTGAGTATATTAACTCATGTTTACTCGAAATTTTTCGTATCTCATGCTGCAAAACCGGATTGAAGGCTACTCTTGCTGCAACTCCCTGCAGGTTGAAATAACGTAAAAAATCGTTTAGCGACTTTCTGAGAAATCATTATTCATACTTCAATAACATTCGAACCTGCAGCATATCATATTTTCATATGATTGATCCCTGCAAGTGTTTACCAAATGGTCCTAAGACCCCTGCCTGTGTGAGTTGGCTTTCGTACCAGCATTTTGGCGCACAATTCGCGTAAACGCTCATTGAATATCCTCATAAATGCCTTAATAATATATTATACATCATTAAATCGGGATGTAAATAGAAAAAAGCAGTATGATCCAGCATATATCACAAAACGCATACCGTATTTTCGCAGGGTGCGAAGCCTTAAAGCAAAGCAGCGAAAAGTTGGAGAAGGCGCTAAAGCGTCCGTGTATAAGAGTCGGGGCTTGTGGTGCGTTCCAGTGGGTTAGGGTTATCCTTCCTAGGGGTGCGTTCCAGTGGGTTAGGGTTATCCTTCCTGGGGGAGCGTTCCAGTGGGTACGCTCCTTTGGTACGCTCCTTTAGTACGCTCCTTTGGTACGCCTGCATTGACGCACAATTCACGCAAACGCTCATTGAGGCAGGAGAATGCGTAGAGAATGGCGCACATAAAAAAACGCCTCTTACGGCGAATTTTGTTCGCTGCACAGAGGACGTTTTGTAATTAGATTTATTATACATCCACTTCCTAATATGATCCGTAAATCACATTAGGGAGTGTGTTTGTATCTGATCACAGGCAAGGTAAAGGCTTGGTTTGTCACGGCAAGCCTGCTTTATCAGAATTTAAATCTACCCATTAGAGTTAGCAGGTTTCCGGCTAACTCATTCAACTGTTTAGCCATATCATCAAGCTGTTCGATTGAGGTAAGCTGTTCCTCTGTAGAAGCAGAAACCTCCTCTGTTGATGCCGATACCTCCTCCGATACCGCAGAGATATTTTCCATGCTGGATAAGACCTTTTCTTTGAATGAGTCCATGTCATTTATAACATCGCCAAGTTGATTTATGTTACCAGCAAGAGAAGCAATGGTTGTATTTATTCTTGAGAAAACTTCCGCTGTATTTGATACCATTTCGCTTTGCTCTTTGAAGCTGGTTTCCGCTGCCCCAACAAGTTTTGTAGAGCTCTGTGCCTGCTTAAAAATATTTTCAACATGCTTCTGTATATCACGGGTGCGAATGTTTGATTGCTCGGCAAGCTTTCTTATTTCATCCGCTACAACCGCAAACCCCCTACCCGCTTCTCCTGCCCTAGCTGCTTCTATTGCAGCATTTAACGCAAGAAGATTCGTCTGGTCTGCAATGCCTCTAAGCACGTTTGTTATTACATTTATATTCTTCACATATTGGTTTAGCTGATTAATTTCTTTAACAACATTTATAGTAATATCGTTAGTAATTGCAGTTTTTTCATTCAGAGCTTCAATGGTGGTAATACCGAAGTCTGATAATGACTGCATAGTCTCGGACGCTTCTTCCATCA
>DAIPML010000362.1:0-2885 GCA_036768735.1 Clostridiales bacterium
TAACGTAGCAGCAGATAAACTTATCTTTACCACATTAGCTTGCCAGTAGTGTTTAAAATGTCGGTGCCGTGCTAAGGTGTGATATCGCACAACCATCGGTAGCTAGCCTCCTGTGCAGGCAAACGTGAAAAATACTGTGGTGAAGTTGAATAAATTGCAATAAAATGAATACAGTTTGTTTTTTTCAAGCCACCAGGAAAACAGTTTGTGAAAGCTTAGAATATATTGAATACCAGACTATTTATTTAACCGGAGTAATTTGGGATTTGGAGGTTAAACATGTTTTCACTTGATATCAATTTGCTGTGGGTATCAAAATGTACATATCCTGCAAAGCATGTAATTAAAAAAAACCATCATGATTATTATCAGATTGTTTTTATCCTGGGCGGTGAGGGAATAGTAACCTTTGGTGATTCAGTTAAATATGCAAACGTGAATCAGGCATACATATTTAGGCCGAATGTAGTGCATATAATTGAAGCATCACGATCAAAACCACTTAATATAATTGAGCTAAAGTTTTATTGTAATAATGCTGAAACCGAAGACCTGATTTATCACTTAATGCCTTTCGTTAATGACGTAGGACAATCCATAAGGACAGCCTTTGTTTCGTTTGTTGAAGAAATAAAAAGACAGGATGACTATACACCTCAGATTATTAATGCATTACTCGCACAGTTAATTTTATCCTGGAAGAGGATGTCTGAGCAAGACGAAGGCTATCGTGGTATAAAAAGCGTTAGAAACTTTATGTACATTGATAAAGAGGTAAATAAAGACGGCAATAATAAAGGCGGTTCTCTGGATAGTGTTGTAAAGTATATACAACAAAATTATTCCAATGAAATAAAACTTAAGGATCTTGCAGATATCGCTTATCTAAGCCCAATTTATTTGTGCTCAGCATTCAAGGATAGATACGGTGTTTCGCCAATTCAGTATCTTCAGAATATTCGTTGTGAAAATGCGAAAAAGCTTTTGACAGATACCGATGATACAATTACAATCATAGCGGAAAGAGTGGGTTTCCAATCAATTAATTACTTCTCACGGTTTTTTAGGTCACATACGGGTATAACCCCTAATGAGTTTCGCAGAAGAAACCAGAACTTTTTCATTAAGGATTACCAAGGTGACATAACCGACTACTCATAATATCATTTATACTCTCATGCTTAAAAATTCTTAAAAATTAGCTTTATCAAATGCCCTGAACTAATAGGTGGGGTTAGGTTTATTATGTCTTTTTTCTTTGTTTCAAAATCCCACTAAAGTATTTGATAAAATGGCTGGTCGCAGGCAGAGCAAAAGTGAGTGTTGCGTACAAAACGTAATCAATAATCGCATAGTGCCTGTTTTAACGTGTTCTAGCTTGTGGTGGAAAAAGAAACGCAACATAAATTGCCAACATTACTGGATTTCTTTTTAATTTATTCAGTTAATGTACTTGTTTTGACCAAAACAAATGGTATGTGCACTAACCAATGTCTATATATGTTAAAATACAATACCAACATATATAGAAACAAAAATAAGGTATTAAAAAACAGTATGATGCGTCATTATAATACAATGGGGGAGTAGACATGAAAGAAAAAGCCGTGATAGGGATTATAGGATGTGGAATGATAGCACAGGATGTCCATCTTAAAAATGCATTTAGCAATCCGAGAATATATGTGAAATGGTGTTGTGATATAAATAAGGAAAATTTAATGTATGTTAAGGACATATATGATCCCGATTTTTTAACCTCAGATTACAGAGAAATATTACTGGATTCCGAAGTAGATGGGGTAATGATTCTTACAACGCATGACATCAGAGAAGGTATAATAAAGGACGCAGCAGAAGAGGGTAAACATATTTATGTTGAAAAGCCTATGAGTACATCGGTGGAAGAATCATACAAGATTATGAAAATAATCAAAGAAACCGGGGTTAAGCTTGTTGTAGGCTTTAACAGAAGATGCGCACCGGCGGTTGAGGATGCTATTGAAGTTTATAGAAATCATGTGTCAAATCCAGTTGATGCACCATGGAGATACAAAAGAGTAAAAGGTGAGCAAAAACCTTTGCGTGAGGAAGAGGCTACCATGATTTCTATGAGAATCAATGATGATCTCAAGTCTTTTAAGCCGTACGCTCTTGATGAAATGATAGGAGAAGGCTCAATTATAGGAGAGCTATGCCACTTTATAGATTTAGCATGTTATATAACGGGAAAAGAGCCTATTAAGGTTTATGCAGAAGGATGGGCCAGAGTTAATCAGGTTCTTACAATACTTTTTGAAGATCAGTCTGTTGTAAACATATTTGAAACAGGGGTCGGAAGTTTCGATCACCCAAAAGAACTCATTGAGATATTTCATAAGGGTGCATCTATTGTTATTGATCACTACCTTCAGCTGCGGGTTGGAGGAATTGAGAATATTTATAAAAAGGATTATCCATTCCTGAATGATGTTTATCCAAATGTCACAGAGGGTGAAGGAACCAATCTGTTTATTAATAAGGTAATGGAAAGAAATCGCATAGCGACAGAAAAAGGAGAAGCCGATTTTCCTACGGTAAACAAGGGACATTATAAAATGCTGGATCGTTTTGTTGACTGTATTCTAAATGATGCTCCTTCGCCATGCGACGCAATTGATGGTGCAAGGGCAACATTAGTTACACTTAAAGCCAAAGAGTCCGTAAGGCTTGGTATACCCATAAAAATATGCATGGATGAATATGATTATTATTTTGCATAGGATATGATTTTTTTTTCGTATAGGAAGGAGTGCAGTTATGGCACGATATGTTAAAGTAAGCGCTATAAGCGGATTTTTATGTAAAGCTGATGATCCGGGTGAGAGTTCACAGCAGTTGGTGGA
>DAIPML010000363.1:0-2863 GCA_036768735.1 Clostridiales bacterium
TTTGCTTGATCCTCGTATGTAGTTTCCACATTTTTCACCTCACATTGAAAATACTTGATATGATTTATTATATGCGCCAAATCAAGTTTTGTCAATATGTCCTATAGAAGAAACGCATCAATTAATATTCATCAATTTGAATATAGAATATGGAATAGTATAGAACTTTTTCCATTTCATTAATCAAATTCAAGGCAATTTCAGGGATTTCCTTATTCTTGGCAAGATATTCATATATTCCATCAATATCCCGCTCCGCTTTCGGCATCAACTTAACATCGTATTTATCCAAAATGGCGTCTCCTTAATGATGCCAAAGCTTCCTTTGCATTTAGTAATTCGGCACCTTGCGCAACCTCTTGCTCCGCTTCACCAATGGCAGTATCTATACCGGTCTGCTCTGTCATCTGTTCATAAGTTTCTATACTCATTATGACTAAATCTCCATATCCATTTTTTGTTATAAAAACAGGCTCATTTTTTGCATGGCATATATCTGATATTTCGTTCGTGTTTCGTAAATCTGTGATCGGTCTTATTTGCGGCATAAAAGCACCTCCTTTTGTACATTATAATAGCATAATTATATGCATTTTGCAATGTATTTTAAACATCAATAGGGATAACTGCCAGTAGCAGGAATTGTCACCGCCGCCCCAATAATCCATGCGAAACACGCCCGGATTATAACTTTTCTCACCAAACTCTCTTGTCATACCGAAACCTTCTTTCAATAGTTTTCTTGTTTTAAACAGGTAGTATTTCACCATATCCATGCTGACCTGGAAGTCTTTTGAGATTTCGGAACAGCTTTTCCCGTGAATATAATAAGCAACCGTCACCTCGCGGTATTGCTTTGACAAAAGCGATAGTTCCCGCCGCAATATGTTGATTTCCTCACATTTTATAAACTCATCTTCCGGCGTTGTCCAATATACGCCAACAAAATCCTCATCAAAAGCAACAAACTGCGCTTGCTTTTTCCGAATGCGCATTTTGAACGTGTTTTCTGCAATCCGCCACATAAAGCCGTAAAAAGCCTCATCGTTTTTCAGACGGTTTGCAGATTTCAAAACTTCATAAACAATATCATTTGTCAAATCTTCCGCTTCGGATTTGTCATACAGATTCGACAGCGAAAAAGCATACAAATTTTTCAGGTTCTCGGAAACCAACTGTGCGGCTTTTTTCTGCTCCACAATCTCACCTCCCATGCTTTAATTGAAAGCTTTCGGTTATATAGTATCAAATGATGTAGATCGGTTAATCTGATTGCCAAATTATTTTACCATAAATCACAACTATAAAAAAGCCCGGACAGGCGAACCAATCCGGGTGAATAAGATTAAACCAACTAATATTTAGGTCAGTAATAATACTGACACCCTTTTTTTGTTATCGACACTAAATGGTACCGTCTTTAGCTAATGCTATATCCGGATTCTTCCCAGCTTGCTTTAGAATACTACATCAACTTCACTGCTGCCCTTTCGCAATTCTCCGCTGTTTTCAATAATTGTAAGATAACCCGCCTGTTATCTATAACTGACATATCCGCAGACTTTTTTATCTCAAAAGCTTTTTGCCAGCATTCAAATACTGTTTTGTAAAGCCCTGCAAGCTGAGCCAGACCATATTTTTCGAAAAATCTCCACGCATACCATTTCAATGCAGAGTAGGTTCCTATATAATACTCCATATTCCATGAAATATCAGGATTGTAATCGCCCTCAAAATGTTTTTCTAATTCAGGATATGCCTCTAGCCCTTTTGCATTATCGCACCATTCCTCACCATTCAAATGACTTTTTGCGAGTTTTAAACTATCTGCAACAATAGCCTCCTGGGATTTATTAATTTTACCTTTGATAGTCAACACATTAAGAATTGGTAACTCTCTTTTTCCAAGCTGCACATAGTCCATTTCACCTTCTGCACCTGTAATGGAAAGAGTAGCAAGCTTTTGTGATTTATCGTCATAACCAATGATAAGTCCCCATTCAGGCACGTGGATATCCCAGCAAATTGCAGCAATGCCATTATCAATTGACCTTTTAATCATTTCAATGGCAGCCAGGCGTCGTTCTTCCTCGATATCATCCTGCCCCCACATGCGTATGATACAATCACAGGAAAGTCCACCATTTTCCACCCACGACTTTTGCTGATTGAAATCCCATATACTCATAGCACTGGGACAAAGGTCGGCTGCAACCCACATGCGGAATGCAAACCCACTTGTTGCAATAATATCCTCAGATAATTCACTATAAGGACTATTTTTCACTGCAGCAGATAAAGATTTGGCAAACGAAAAGAGATAACCTGTGGTATCATTTATATCTTCCCATGTAATGATCAGTTTTTTCATTTTAATAATCATGCCCTTTCTTGACAGCCTGCAAACTTTGTGCCGCAGGCGTGGTATTTGCAAAGCGAATTAATTCGCTTGGTGAAAAATTAGGTATCTCCATTCTACAATTAGCTATGGGTTTGTAATCGGTATATAGATTTTCTCGGAGAATATACGGCTTTGTTCAATATAACTTTCAAATTCGTAACTACCCGTGCGTTTGTAGCCGCTTTGCGGCAGCCAAACTGTATTAATATATTCCCACGTGCGGTGAATGGTATTAACAAATCCTGGATGAGTAGTATTTGGTGTTTGAAATAAGGCATAAAGCCCTCCTGTCGGCCGGTGTCAGCCCCGATACTTCCTTAAACACACGAAGAAAGTGATATTCCGAATACCCGCAGACCTTTGCACAAGCCACTAAATTAATTTCATTTGTTAAGTTTTGTTCTATATATTCTACTGCTTTTGCTATATGCTCTTTATAATCCATAAGCACCACCTAAATAT
>DAIPML010000364.1:0-2858 GCA_036768735.1 Clostridiales bacterium
CTGTCCCGTTTGTAAACACCTGTTAAAATTTTCATTAATGTGGATTTTCCGGCACCGTTTTCACCAACGAGCGCATGTATTTCGCCATCAGCAAGATCAAATTGTGCATTTCTAAGGACTGGATTGCCACCAAAGCTCTTGTTAATGCCTTTCATACTGATTCGCAAAATATCACCTCAATTTCATTCTGTTACTGCAGAGCTAACTTGGCTTTCCTAACCTCTTGTATGGTCGGGATAGCACAAGCAGCACCTTTGCGAGATACTTCAATAGATGACGCCACCGACGCAAGCCGTAACGCTTCCTCCACTGATTCGCCATGAGCCATGCAAGCTAAAAAGAATCCAGTAAAAGTATCACCAGCTCCCGTGGTATCTACAACAGGAACACGATAAATTCCGTGCCGAAGGTTGCAGTAAGCAGCACTGTATAGAACACCTTCTTTCCCAAGTGTAAGTACAACTTTTGTTTTCGGATTTCTTTGAAGCAGAACTTTTACGATCTTTTCAGGCTTTTTTTCTCCAGTTAGTCCATATCCTTCAATCTCATTTAATAAATAGCACGAAATTTTCTCCATTGGATATTCCCTTAAATTTTGTAAAAAAGGTGATGGGTTCCAAATAATTTTCATTCCCAAGTGAAATGCTTTATCAATTAGATATAAATTATTATTTATTTCATTTTGCAACAGCAACCAGTCACCTCGGCTGAAATTCTGCAAAGTTAAATCGATCTCCTGCTTTGTTATTTCGCCGTTTGCGCCATGATAAACAATGATACAATTCTGGCCAGATCGATTAACCTGGATAATTGCCTTACCTGTAACAGATCCTGTTTTTTTCACGAAGTCCGTATGTACGCCAGCATGGTTCATCAATTCAAGTAACCATTTCCCATCTGATCCGACTTTCCCCGCATGATAAACCTCAGCTCCGGCTCGAGCAAGAGCTATAGACTGATTCAAGCCCTTTCCACCTGGAAAATGTTCCAAGCTTTTTGCTTCAATAGTTTCGCCTGGCCGGACAAATTCATCAACCTGAAAAACATTGTCTATATTGATGGAACCAAAATTAAGTATTTTCACCATTTTAAGTAGTCCTCTCTTTTGGTTGCGAGTCATTCTGAATAATTCCATCAGTACTTTCACGAACCATGAGTATAGGTTTAAAACATACGCTTTTGGGCTTCTCTTTAGGGTGTTCAATCCAACTAATAAGTTTTTGTACAGCGCATACACCAATCTTGTAAGTAGGTTGTTTTATGCTGGATAATGGTACTTCCATGATCTGCGAAAATTCCAAGTCATCAAATCCAATTACCGCAAGGTTATCAGGGATAATAAGATGACGTTCTTTTGCCTGTTTATATACACCATAAGCCATCATGTCATTCCCAGCAAAAATTGCTGTTACTCCCTCCCTGATTAATTCTGCGGAAAGCCAGTACCCTGTATCTATATGATAATCACCGGTTTTTATTAGCTTCGGATCAAACGTAACATTGGCTTCCTGTAGTGCTCTAATATATCCAAAAAGACGTTTTTGAGAAGATTGTGCACCCATTGGGCCCGAAATAAATCCGATTTTCCGATGACCAATTTGAAGCAGATGCTTTGTCGCCAGATACCCACCGAGTTCATTATCAACGCTCACATAGGGAATTTCTTCTTCTTCGTTTCCAGCTGGGATAGTACGATCGACTAGAATCATCGGCTTTTCTGCCTGTTTGACAATACGACAACACTGTAGATCCTTATGAACCTGCGAATTAACCGACATAGTAAATAGAATGCCATCGACTCCTTTATCAACCAAGACATTTACATAGTCCACATCTTTCTGAGGATGATCGTTTGTATTGCATAGTATTAAGCTATAGTTCCGCTTCTGACACTCTGACTCCGCACCTTTCGCAATCTCAGCGAAAAAAGCATTTGTAATATCAGGAATAATAAGGCCTATAGTTTGAGTCCGCTTTGTAATAAGTCCAACGGCGATTCGATTTGGATGATAATTCATTTCCTTCGCCGTCTGGATTACTTTCTGGGTTGTTTTTTCTGAAATTCGACAGCTTTTGTGATTAAGTACAAGAGAAACTGTTGAAATTGAATAGCCGGTTTTTTTTGCAATATCTTTAATTGTTACTCTCATGTGTAAAAATCCCTTTATTATATAAAAATAAACCAAGACAACCAACCGTATCGTTTATATTAACAGCTGAATCCATGCATTGAAATTTTATGATAAAACGCTTTAGCTAAAATATAGTACATGATTCACAGTTTGTCAATGATTTCAGAGATATTTTTTAAATATATAAATAATATCAGCATTATTAATATAAATATATATGATTTTTTGAGCATTATTCCAATATCTTGTTGGGCACAAAGGAGATATAATAAAATAAATTAGTATGTAAAACGCTTTATCTAATTTATTTATTGAAGCTGAAGGAGGTCGGACTTTTCAAATGACTAAACATGGGATTCTCAATCCAGAACTTTCTGCGGCAATAGCTGGAATTGGCCATACGGAATATTTTGTTATTGCGGACCCTGGCCTTCCACTCCCGAATGGGGTGAAAATTATTGACCTCTCTTTAACAAGGGGAATCCCTTCCTTTCTGGACACTCTTAAAGCAGTATCCGAAGAACTGGTCATTGAATCATTTCAGCTTGCGGAAGAAATGAAAACATCCAGCCCAGAACTACATGCGAAGACATGTAAGTTGTTAAAAGGTCTCCCACACCAGTATATCCCTCATGAAAACTTAAAAAAAATGTTAAAACAAGCCAAAGTAATTGTGAGGACTGGTGAAACAACACCTTATGCGAATATTATTTTGGAGTGTGGAGT
>DAIPML010000365.1:0-2853 GCA_036768735.1 Clostridiales bacterium
ATAGAGTCAACAAACATGTCAATAACACCTGATTTAGTTTGGGATTCATTGGTTTGAATATTTCCCACTTTGTAATATGCTTTTTCCCGGTTCTTTTTTGTTATTTCAATGGGAAACTCCGGGTTGTCATAGATTTTCATTACACCATTGGAACAGTATAAAACAGTGCTGTTGTCCTCGGCGCCATAATAGGTCCAGCTGGCGGTAAGGGTTCCATAAATACCTTTCCGGGACTTTAACAGGCATATGGCATTGTCATCCACTTCAATAGGTTCATCTTTTTCGTTGGTTTTATCGAGAGTAGTCACATAGGCTTTTGCCTCAACTATTTCATCATCGATAAGCCAACGGATAAGGTCTGCCTTATGTACTCCCAAATCTCCCATTGCACCGATAAACGCCTCATCACACTTAAAGAACCAGGTATGTCTGCCCTTGTCCAGACTCCAATATTCAGGACCGCCATGGCCAAAAGCGGTTTTAAAAGTCAACACCTTTCCCAATTCTCCGGATTGTAATATTTCTTTCGCTCTAATATGAGCCGGAGCAAGGCGCTGGTTGTGACCGATCATCAGGAATTTTCCGCATTCTTCAGCTGTGTTGATCATTGATTTTGCTTCATCTAGCGAAACTGCCATAGGCTTTTCGCATAAAACATGCTTTCCTGCCTTAAGAGCGGCTATACTTGCCGGTGCATGATACTTGTTTGGGGTGCATACACTGACAGCATGAATGCCTTTATCCGCCAGGAGCTGTTCAATGCTTTCGAAAACTTTTCCGCCAAATTTGTCAGCCAAATTTTGTGCCCGTTCTGTTATGGGATCATAAAACCCAACCAAATTGCAATCCTTGCGTGAAGCATATTCAGGAACATGCCTGTGAATTGCTATAGACCCGCAGCCAATAATTCCGATTCCAATCAATTAAAAAACCTCCTTTAGGTTTAAAAATTACATATTATCTACTTGTAGCAAAAGTATTAGCAGAGCCCTTTATTTTGTTTATCAAAAAACCAAGATCCCCTCTTCTATAAGTGGCAATTTCCAATTCTACACTTCAGGTGGAGTAGAGTCTCCGTCCGAAGCCCCTATGTTCAGCTTTGCTGAACGAGTTCACTCAAAGGCAACCAGCGAAAATCCGCGGGTTCGTTTCCGTAGCAGCACTATTTCACGGTGGATTCCCTGATTATTAGCTCATACTCCAAGAAATAGTGAATTACCTCAGAAGATTTACCTTCTATTATGCGGATTAATGCATCCATTGCAGTGCAGCCGAGATCATACATGGGCTGTGCAATGGTTGTTACAGAGGGAGTGAACATCCATGAAAAATGAATATTATCAAAACCACACACCGCAAGGTCTTCAGGAATTTTAAGATTTTCCTCCATTGCCAAGCGGATTGCGCCAATCGCCATTACATCAGAAACACAAAAGACGGCGGTTGGTCTTTCCTGTAGGTTCAACAGCTTTTTCATATTTCGTAGTCCGCTTTTGTAGCTATAATCTCCATAACACAAATAATCAGGATTTGGCTCAATCCCCTCATCAGATAAAGCCCTCAGATATCCCTTTTCCCTAAGGTTTGATGACAGAAACTGATTATTGGCACCAATGAATGCAATTTTGCGATGCCCAAGGCTTATCAAATGCTTTGTAGCTTTATATGCAGCTTTTTCATTGTCTATTGAAACATGAGAAACAGGGATTCCTTCTTTATATTCACAGCACTGGACCATGGAAACCTCTTTTGCCAGTTCGGTTAACTCCTCGCAAGAAATTTCTGAGGCCATTAGAATTGCGCCATCAGCAAGGCGGGTTTTCAACATTTTGATATATTTTTTTTCGCGTTTTATATCTGAATCTGTGTTACAGAGCATTATACTGTAACCGTTACGGTTCGCTACATCCTCAATTCCTTTAACGATTTCAGAGTAAAAAGGATTAGATATATTAGGCAAAAGCACAAGAATCCTTTCTGATTTTGTCCTGCGAAGATTCCTGCCTAATAGATTGGGGCGATAATCTAATTCTTGAATTGCCTTTGTAACTTTCGCCGTGGTTTCCGGGGACACATTAGCAATTCCGTTAATGACTCTTGATACTGTCGCAACAGACACACCGGCTGCCTTAGCTACATCACTTATTGTTGTCAAGTGCACCTCTCCTTTGTAATGGGTTACATCATAAATATATTGATGTATAGTTTATTAAATAATATCCAAATGTAATCGTTTACATGACTATTATAATATGAGGCATAGTTTAAATCAAGCACATTTTTAATTTATTTCTTATTTCACTGTAAGTGATAGCTATTGTCTACACCTTCCATATTTTGTAATATAGCAGTGCAATAACGGAAACTAAGCTTCATTTGCAAGAGCTGTATAGTTCAACATGCGTTTTTCAATGCTAAGCGTTAAAAATACGCCACATTAGTTTAGTGCATTTTGTGAAGTAAAAGTACCTGGGTAAGCCGAAACTCGCAAAAATGCATTTTGAAATATTATTAACTAAACGCTTGCGTGAATTGTACGCTAATGCAAGCATGTTACGTTAAACAAAATATTAAGATAATCTACGTTGTAATTTGAATTCTGTCGGGGTTACGCCCTTGCGAGTTTTAAAAATGCGTGAAAAATGTAATTGATCCGGATAACCTACCGAACGAGCCACATCGCCAACTCTTAAATTTTCGTTTTCAAGAAGGCTGCAGGCTTTGTCCATTCGGAGATTAATTAAAAAGTCCTGCATTGATATGTGTAAATACTTGATAAAAAGAGAACCAAGATAGCTGCGATCCAGCCCAACATATCGGGAAACTTCGTCAATCGTTAGCTTATTATAATAA
>DAIPML010000366.1:0-2852 GCA_036768735.1 Clostridiales bacterium
AGAGAATTAAAATGCAGTCTACGGAGAATTAAAAAGCCGCTTGTAGTATAGGTTACGAGCGGCTTTCCCATTTGGTACACCATCAGGGATTCGAACCCTGGACACCCTGATTAAGAGTCAGGTGCTCTACCGACTGAGCTAATGGTGCATAAATTTATCCGACAAGATAATATTATACATACATGTTTTCCGTATGTCAACAAAATAATTTTTTCTAGAAACGCCACTTAGGCAGAAATACTTATATGCACCGTTTTTTAGCTTATATGTATATTAAGTTTATTGTATTGAATACGAAATTGTGGCATGATAAGACTAAATCGAAACTTAAAACTCTACAATTACTGGATGTATGGTGAAAAGATGGCAACTAATAAATTTGAAAGATTCCTCAGACTTAGGCAAAGTCTTTTAATTCAATATAAAATGGGTGACCTAACTAAAAACGAATTTATTGAGGAAAACTTTAACACAATTGAAAGCTTGGGAATCAAGCCATTTAAAAGAATTGATAATATTAAAAAAGCTATTTACAATTATCAGTATTATAATGTTTTGGCAAAGTTCTATTACAGGCAATCCCGGGATTTTCCCGCCGGAAGCAAGCAAAGAAATAGTTATCTTGCACAGTCGGATAGCTTCTACTATGAAAAAGATAAGGTAACGATGTCCTTACTCAAGCTTTTAGACTACAGAAATATTGATGCTTATTTTGTAAAGGTAAAGTCTAAAAAGCTGCAAGATAAGTTGTTTGAAATAGTGATTTATGATCCGGATGTCTTAATTGAAATTAATACATTGTCAATTCCTTATGGTGGTCCTGAATCTGACAATGTTGTTCTACACTCAAAAAACACTGCTATTTTAAAGCGCTTGAGGGAAGAAAATGTTTTTTATGATGAGAAAAAGCGCTCTATTACCGACAGTTATATAAATCAAAAATATTGATTCCACTGCAAAAAGTGAACTCGTTCAGCTGAAGCTGAACATTACGCATTTTTTCGAAGTAAAATACGCATTGGGCTTCAGTGGGGGACTCTACCCCCACTGAAGAAGGAACAAGGAACCTCCACATGTAGAAGTAGGGGTCTCGGGAATTTGATTAATATTTCATCTGAATATTTGCAGAGAATTTTACGGAAATTATTTTATTTTAAAGCAATCACTCAATCAGGTAAAAACGAAGTTTTTTCCTGTGAACTAAAATGGCTTTTGAAAACAATTAATGAAAGACATTAATCATTAAAATAATTCGTTA
This sequence comes from Clostridiales bacterium, assembly GCA_036768735.1. Classification (GTDB taxonomy): domain Bacteria; phylum Bacillota; class Clostridia; order DSM-8532; family DSM-8532; genus JAAYGP01. The sequence goes on from DAIPML010000366.1 coordinate 1,259, forward strand.
ATAATTCGTTAAAGTGGAACAAAACATTGTGATTTAACAAATATCATCTATTTCACTCATAATATACAAGGTATTGACAGCGCACTTCCGGGCAAAATAACAGTAATCAACATTATAAAAGAGGTGAAGAATGTGTCAAGACCTAAAACACCGTTAGTTCCATCACAACGTGAAGCGTTGACGCGTTTTAAGTTGGAATGTGCAAAAGAAATTGGTGCATTACAGTATGTTAAAGAAAATAACGACCATTATAAAGGCGACTTACCATCCTATGTTAACGGCAAACAAGGTGGTCCTATTGGCGGGCAGATGGTTAAGCGTATGATTGAAATGGCAGAGAAACAATTATAGGAAATAAGATACCTTAAGAATCCCATATGTTTGCATATGGGATTCTTCTTGACATACTATTCCAAAGCCATATTTACAATTTTGTTACACAACTCAATATAATTAATACCTGCAGCCAGAGCTTCTTGAGGTAAAAGGCTCGTAGGTGTCATTCCCGGTAGTGTGTTCGCTTCTAAGCAAACAAACTCGCCATCAGTTCCAAGAATAAAATCTATTCTTGCGTATGAACCAAGTCTTAAAGTTTTATGAACTTCAACTGCTAAATTCTGTAATCTTTTTGTGTCTGATTCGGATAAGTCCGCTGGACAAACCTCCTCGGTGAATCCTGCTTGGTATTTGTTTGTATAATCGTAGAAGCCTTTCTTCGGAATTATCTCTATCACAGGTAGTGATTTACCGTCCAAAACTCCTACTGAAAATTCTCTCCCGGGAACCATTTTTTCAATTAAAATATTACTTTCAACCTTTTGTGCTGCGTTTATCGCACCTCGCAGTTCTTCTTTTGTATGTACAATAGACACACCAACGCTTGATCCGGCACTGCATGGTTTAACAACACACGGTAGACCTATTTTCTCAAGCTTTGGATCCGATATGGGTTCTGACAGAGCATCTCCCTGAATTACAACCCATTCAGCAGTCGGAAGCTCTGACTGTCTTAAAAGCTTCTTAGTAAGATCCTTGTCCATGGCTAATAAGCTTCCTGCATAACCTGTTCCTGTGTATTTTATCCCCATAACATCAAAGGTTGCCTGTAGTTGACCATTTTCACCCATGGCTCCATGTAGTGCTATAAAGACAACGTCCGCAATTCTGCATATATCCAGCACATTAGGTCCAATTAAAGCTTGATGGTTGTTGTTTCTTTTCATTATTTCGCTCAAATCCGGCGCTTCCTTTGGTATTACGTAAGAATACGGTTTACCGCTATTATCTTCGAAAAGACTTTCCAAATCGCTATTATTCTGTGTTATTCCTTCATACGCATCCACTAACAGAACATGATGCCCTGCCTGTCTTAACGCATTTGCAACCAAACAACCAGACGATAGCGAAACATCCCTTTCTGGGCTCAAACCACCGGCAATTACTGCTATTTTCATAATCCTCACTCCACCCATCTAAATAACTAAACTAAAATTTATGTTATCTCCTATAAAAGCAATTACCATAAAACTGCTTCATTATAAATATGCAAACATATATCTAATTATAAATCAAAATCTTTCAATTTCAACTGAAA